>WQRN01000027.1 GCA_009786715.1 Treponema sp. | reverse complement strand
GGAGAAGATAATATGGCAGCCACAAAAGAAGAAATTTTAGAATCGATCGCATCAATGACAGTTTTGGAAGTTTCCGAACTGGTAAAAATGATGGAAGAAAAATTCGGCGTTTCAGCCGCAGCTCCCGTAGCGGTAGCGGCAGCAGGCGCCGGCGGCGGCGGCGGAGCAGCTCCGGCAGCCGAAGAGAAAACAGAGTTTAATGTTATTCTCAAAGCGTTTGATGAAGCCAAGAAAATTGCCGTTATTAAAGAAGTCCGCCAGGTTACAGGCCTTGGGCTCAAAGAAGCGAAAGACCTTGTCGAAGGCGCGCCGAAACCGCTTAAGGAAGGCGTTTCCAAGGATGAGGCGGCAAAAATCAAGGAAGCCATCACCGCAGCAGGCGGTACTGTTGAGATCCAGTAAAACTCGTCTTCTCTAGTATTTTTCCGCATTTGCCTGACCACTAATCCGGTGATTAATGGTCAGGCTTTGCAGTTTATTTTAAGTTGTGTTAAGTAGTTAAAAAATGTTAAAGTAATATTGGAAGGGGAGAGCAATGACCAAGGTAAAGCAGACGGATAACCGAACTTATATCGGACAGGATATTCAGGATGTAATGGAGCTTCCGGATTTAGTCGAGATTCAGCTCAATTCCTACGAGCGGTTTTTACAAAGAGAAAAAATTAATAAGGGTGACAAACCCGCTTTGCAGGGTCTTCAGGAAGTGTTCGAATCGACATTCCCCATTAAGAGCCCTAATGAAGATATGAGACTTGAATTTGAATATTACACCTTCGATGAAGAAAATATAAAAGTAACAGAACTTGAATGTAAACAGAAAGGGCTTTCCTATTCTGTCCCTCTTAAAGCGCGCGTGAATTTGGCTTTTCAGCAAACAGGCGAAATCCGCCAGAAAGATATTTACATGGGTGATATCCCCCTGATGACGGAAAGAGGCACTTTTATTATTAACGGAGCGGAGAGGGTAGTTGTCTCGCAGATACACCGTTCTCCCGGCGTTATTTTCAGCCACGAAAAAGGCATTTACTCTTCGCGCATTATTCCTTACCGCGGAAGCTGGCTGGAGTTCGAAATCGATCAGAAGCGCGAACTTATCTACGCGAAGATCGACAGAAAAAAAAGAATACTTGGAACAATTTTTCTTCGCACGCTTGGGCTTAACAGCAGGGAAGAAATCATCAACGCGTTCTATAAAACAGAAACTTTAAAAATTAAAGATGACCGCGAAACCAAGGAAAAAATTTCAGGCCGTGTTCTTGCTCAGGAAGTTTACGGCAAGGACGAAAGCGGAAACGATAGGCTTATCTACCGCGCAGGAGAAAAACTTCATCCGCACAATGTAGATGAACTTATAAAAAATGGAATTAAATCAATTTGTTATATAGATTTTGAAGCAAAAGGTTCTCTTAATTCAACAATGCTTCTGAATTGTTTTGAACGCGAAGATATTAAATTTGTTAAAGAAGCCGGAAATGAACCGACAAAAGAAGAAGCTCTGATGGCTGTTTACTCTGTGCTGATGCCCGGCGAATCGATTACCGTTGAACAGGCGGAAAAAGATCTATTAGGAATGTTTTTCTCCGACCGCCGCTATGATCTAGGTAAAGTCGGACGTTATAAGCTAAACAAAAAATTCGCTCTCGATCTTCCAGTTAATAAATTTACCCTGGCAAGCGATGACATCATCGCCACGATGAAACACCTTATTAAAGTTTATGTCGGCGATGAATATATCGACGATATCGATCATCTTGGAAACAGGCGCATACGTTCTGTCGGTGAGCTGATGGCGAATCAAATGAAGACTGCGTTCAGCAGAATGGAAAGAATCGCCAAAGAAAGAATGAGTTTAAAAGAAACTGATACGATTAAACCGCAGGAATTAATTTCCATAAAGCCGATAGTAGCCGCGATAAAAGAATTTTTCGGATCCAGTCAATTGTCGCAGTTTATGGATCAGGTAAACCCGCTTGCGGAGCTTACCCACAAGAGGCGCCTTAACGCCCTTGGCCCCGGCGGTCTTTCGCGTGACAGAGCCGGTTTTGAAGTGCGCGAAATTCATTACACGCACTACGGCAGAATGTGTCCGATCGAAACGCCGGAAGGACCGAATATCGGTCTTATCGTTTCGCTTGCGAATTATACGCGCGTTAACGAATACGGTTTTCTGGAAACTCCTTACCGCAAAGTGGAAAAAGGCATTGCCACGAAAGATATCGAATATCTTTCCGCTATGGACGAAGACAGGCACTTTATCGCCCAGGCTTCGGCAAAGGTGAACACGAACGGTTCATTCGCTGACGCTCAGATTTCCTGCAGAAAACAGGGCGATTATATAACCCGCGCGCCGGAAGAAATTCAGTACATGGACGTTTCTCCCAAGCAGATCATTTCCGTGTCGGCTTCGCTTATTCCCTTCCTTGAACACGATGACGCAAACCGCGCGTTGATGGGATCAAACATGCAGCGTCAGGCCGTGCCTCTTGTTTTCCCGGAAGCGCCGCGCGTCGGAACAGGAATGGAAGGAAAGTGCGCGTACGATTCGGGCGTTCTTGTAAAAGCCAGAAGAGGCGGCACTGTTCTTCGCGTAACATCGCAGGAAATTGTCATTAAACCGGATAGAGCCGGAAATGTTAAAGCCGCCGCGCAGGTTTCGTTAGACGAAAACGGAAACGATGTGTACCAGCTTATTAAATTCCAGCGAACGAATCAGGACACTTGCTATAACCAGCGCCCGATTGTTAAACTCGGCGAGAAAATTACAACAGGACAGGTAATCGCGGACGGTCCCGCGACCCAAAACGGAGAACTTGCGCTCGGACGCAACATTCTTGTAGGCTTTATGCCGTGGAACGGCTACAACTATGAAGACTCTATCCTTATATCACAGAGAGTGGTAAAGGATGATATGTTTACTTCAATCCATATTAAAGAATTTATTGTCGAAGTAAGGGAAACAAAACTCGGCCCGGAAAAAATCACGCGCGACATCCCCAACACTTCGGAAAAAAGCCTTGATAACCTTGATAACGAAGGCATTATCCGGGTCGGCGCGAAGGTTCGCTCAGGCGATATTCTTGTCGGCAAGGTTACGCCGAAAAGCGAAACAGAGACAACGCCTGAGTTTAAACTTTTAAATTCAATCTTCGGCGAAAAAGCGAAAGAAGTGCGCGACACATCTCTTAAAGTTCCGCACGGAATCGATGGAACAATCATTGACATTCAAAGGCTTAAGCGCACGGATCATGACAGCTTGAGTCCCGGTGTTGATGAAGTTGTAAAAGTTTTAATCGCCACCAAACGCAAACTGCGCGAAGGCGACAAAATGGCAGGCCGCCACGGCAACAAAGGCGTAGTAGCGCGAATTCTGCCTGAAGAAGATATGCCGTTTATGGAAGACGGGACGCCTTTAGATATTTGTTTAACTCCGCTCGGCGTTCCTTCCCGTATGAATATCGGACAGCTCCTTGAAACAGAACTTGGCTGGGCAGGCTCCACGTTAGACGAATGGTATTCATCGCCTGTTTTCCAGTCTCCTTCGACAGATCAAATCGAAGAAAAACTGAAAGAAGCGGGATTGCCGCTTACAAGCAAAGCAGTTTTAAAAGACGGCAAGACAGGCGTTGAGTTTGTTAATCCGATCTTCTGCGGAATAATCTACTTCCTCAAACTGCACCACCTTGTTGATGACAAAATGCATGCCCGCTCCACAGGCCCGTACTCGCTTGTTACACAGCAGCCGCTTGGCGGAAAGGCGCAGTTCGGAGGTCAGAGGTTAGGTGAAATGGAAGTATGGGCGCTTGAAGCTTACGGCGCCGCTAATACATTGCAGGAACTTTTAACGATAAAATCGGACGACATGACAGGCCGCTCAAAGATTTACGAAGCGATCGTAAAAGGCGAGCCTTCCACAACAGCCGGCATACCTGAATCGTTTAACGTACTGGTTCAGGAATTAAGAGGCCTTGCGCTGGATTTATCGATCTTTGACGTTAAGGGAAAACAAATACCGCTCACCGAAAAGGATGAGGAATTGATATCCAAGTCTGGAAGTAATTTCTAAGAAGGGAAGGGAAATATAATGCGCGATATTCAGGATTTTGATTCAATAATGATACGGCTGGCCTCACCGGATATGATCCGGTCGTGGTCTTACGGCGAAGTAAAAAAACCGGAAACGATCAACTACCGGACTCTCAGACCCGAAAAGGAAGGTCTTTTCTGCGAACGTATTTTCGGCACAACCAAAGAATGGGAATGTTACTGCGGAAAGTTTAAATCGATCCGTTACAAAGGCGTAATCTGCGACAGGTGCGGCGTTGAAGTAACGCACTTTAAAGTCCGCCGCGAAAGAATGGGACACATAGAGCTGGCAGCTCCTGTGTCGCATATCTGGTATTACCGCTCTGTTCCAAGCCGCATGGGGCTTTTACTCGATCTTCCTACAAGCCAGTTAAGATCCGTACTCTACTATGAAAAATATATTGTAATTGATTCAGGCGATACAAATCTGAAGAAAGGCCAGCTGCTTTCCGAGGAAGAATTTTACGAGGCTCAGGAACGCTACGGCGGCGGCTTTACCGCAGGCATGGGCGCGGAAGCGATCAGCGTTCTTTTAGAAAACCTTGACCTCGATCAAATGGCGGCAGACCTTCGCGCGAAGATGATCGATAAGGGGACCAAGAGCGATAAGCGTCTTCTTAAACGAATCGAAATCGTGGAGAATTTCCGCGGTTCAAACAATAAACCGCAGTGGATGATTCTCTCTGTAATTCCGGTTATTCCTCCCGAACTGCGCCCGATGGTTCAGCTCGACGGCGGACGCTTTGCGACAAGCGATCTTAACGATCTCTACCGCAGAGTTATCAACCGCAATAACCGTCTTAAAAGACTTCAGGCTCTTAACGCGCCTGATATTATTATCCGCAACGAAAAACGTATGTTACAGGAAGCGGTTGACGCGTTATTCGATAATTCAAAGAAAAAGAAAGTTGTAAAAGGTTCTTCCAACAGACCGCTTAAATCCATCAGCGATATGCTCAAGGGTAAACAGGGGCGTTTCCGCCAGAATCTTCTTGGAAAACGCGTTGACTATTCCGGGCGCTCCGTTATCACGGTCGGTCCGGATCTTAAAATGTGGCAGTGCGGTATCCCGACAAAAATGGCGCTTGAGTTATTCAAGCCGTTTATAATGAAGAAACTTGTTGATAAAGATGTTGTCTTTAACATTAAAAAAGCGAAAATGCTCGTTGAGATGGAAACGCCTGAAGTTTTCGCGATACTCGACGATGTTGTAAAAGAACACCCTGTTCTTCTTAACCGCGCGCCGACTCTGCACCGTCTTGGTATTCAGGCGTTTGAGCCTGTACTTGTAGAAGGAAAAGCTATAAAACTCCATCCGCTTGTTTGTCACGCTTTTAACGCAGACTTTGACGGCGACCAGATGGCGGTTCACGTTCCTTTAACGCAGGCCGCTCAGATGGAATGTTGGACACTTATGCTTTCGGCGCGAAACCTTTTAAATCCGGCAAACGGAAAAACAATTGTATTCCCGTCGCAGGATATGGTTCTTGGCATCAACTTCCTTACAAGGATTAAACCTAACGCGAAACGCCCCGGCTCGGAAAAATCAGAAACAAAAGACAAGATACCTTATTACTCATCTCCCGAAGAAGTCATCATGGCGGTGGAAAGAAAATCCTTGGATTGGGAAGCCGCAATCCGCCTGAAACCGCCCAAGCGCCCGATTTGGGACAAGGCGGGAAATGAGGTTAAAGCTTCTGAGGATGGAACAATCGTCACATCCGCAGGAAGGCTTGTGTTTAACGAAGAGCTTCCTGTAGACCTTCCGTTTATAAATTATGAATTAAAAGATAAGGAACTTCGCGCCCTTGTTGAATACATCTTCAAAGAAAAAGGCTCATGGACTACTGTTCAGATGCTGGACGCGATTAAATCGACAGGCTACCGTTACGCGACAGTTTTCGGCGCGACAATCGGCGTAGACGACATTGTTGTCCCGAAAGAAAAAGCGGACATGATCGACAAGGCGAACAAAGATGTTGAGTCGATTCAAAAGCAGTGGCGCCAGGGGCACATAACAAACGAAGAGCGTTACAATCAGGTTGTTCAGGTTTGGACAAAAACAAACGAAGACCTTACCAACATAACAATGAAAACCCTTGAGTCGGACAGGGACGGTTTTAACTCAATCTACATGATGGCAAACTCAGGCGCGCGCGGAAGCCGAAACCAGATCCGCCAGCTCGCCGGTATGCGCGGCCTTATGGCAAAACCATCGGGCGACATTATCGAACTTCCGATTCGTTCAAACTTTAAAGAAGGCTTGTCTGTAATCGAATTCTTTATTTCAACTAACGGCGCGCGCAAAGGTCTTGCGGATACTGCTCTTAAAACAGCGGAAGCCGGTTACCTTACACGCCGTCTTGTAGACATTGCGCAGGACATGGTTGTAAATGAAGACGACTGCGGCACCATTAACGGTATCACCTATTCTGCGATTAAACAGGGCGAAGAAGTTGTCGAGCCTCTGAAGGATCGAATCGTAGGACGCTTCACTCTTGAGCGCGTAAAACATCCAATCACAGGTGAACTTATCGTCGATGTAAACGAAGAAATCACTGAAGATATTGCTGCTGCAATCGACGCCGCAGGCGTTGAAACCGTGCGTATCAGAACGGTTCTTACCTGCGAAGCGAAATACGGCGTTTGCCGCAAATGCTACGGGCGAAACCTCGCGACAAACCGCGCTGTAGATATCGGAGAGGCTGTCGGAACAATCGCCGCGCAGTCAATCGGACAGCCGGGAACGCAGCTTACAATGCGTACGTTCCATATCGGCGGCGTTGCGACAAAAGTTTCCGAAGAAAGCCGCATCACTTTAAAATATCCTGTTTACATAAGGGACGTAGTTGGAACGCACATAGTTCGTGACAATGGGCACCTTCTCTTTACAAGAAGAGGCCATGCAATTGTAAACAAAGTAATGAGAGAGTATAAACTCGATCGCGGCGATAAATTGATTGCAGCGGACGGAAGGAGAATCAACCGCGGCGATGTTATTATTAAACGCGGCAACGAAGATATTGTGTCGCCTGAAATCGCCTACGCCCTTGTACTGAAAAAGAAAGAAAGCGAGACCCTGTACCTTATCGGTCAGGATCAAAAAATTGAAATCAGAAACGGTTCCGATTTTGAAGCGCAGAAAGGTTCCGTTGTTGAAACCGACAAAACAATCGCGACATTCGATCCGTTCTCCGACCCGATTATCGCTGAAGCGAGCGGAACTGTTAAATACGAAGATATCATTCTCGGTTCCACGCTTAAAGAAGAAATTGACGAAGACACCGGCAACACGGAAAAGCGCATAACAGAGTTCCAGCATGACACCAAACAGCCGCGTATCTTTATTGTCGATGACAATGAAAAAGAAGTCGCATCTTACTTCCTGCCGTCCGGGGCCTACATTCAGGTTGATGAAGGCGAGCGTATCCGCGAAGGACGCACAATTGCAAAGACATTGAAAGAATCCGCAAAAGCTATGGACATAACATCCGGTCTTCCGCGCGTCAGCGAATTATTTGAAGCTCGCAAACCAAAAAGCCCCGCGGTTCTCGCGAAGGTTTCGGGAACTGTTTATTTCCGCGGCATCGCAAAAGGCAAAAGAAAGGTTTCCATTGTAGACAAGTTTGGAAGGGAAGAAGAGCATTTAATCCCGATGAGTAAGCGGCTTTTAGTGCGCGACGGCGATACCGTTGAATCAGGCGAATTGCTCTGTCAGGGAGCGATTAACCCGCATGACGTTCTTTACATTCAGGGCGAAGGCAAACTTCAGCGTTACTTGATGGATGAAATCCAAAACGTATACCGCCTGCAGGGCGTTTCGATTAACGATAAGCATATCGGCGTAATCATCCGCCAGATGATGCGTAAAGTTGAAATCCGCAAAGTAGGCGACACCAAATTTATTTACGGCTCTTCTGTAGATAAATACCGTTTCCACGAAGAAAACGCCCGCGTTATGGCGGAAGGCGGACAGCCCGCTATCGCGTCTCCGATGTTCCAGGGAATTACAAAAGCGTCGCTCAATATTGATTCGTTCCTCTCCGCGGCGAGCTTCCAGGAAACAACGCGCGTTCTTACAAACGCCGCGATTGCCGGATCAACGGATTATCTTCGCGGCTTGAAAGAAAATATTATCATCGGCCATCCGATTCCGGCAGGAACTGGCATGAAACGTTACCGCAACATAAAGCTCTTCGACGATGAAAGCCAGGATTTGGATGAGGATATGCATCAAATTCTTGAAAGACGAAAACAGGAAGCTGAGGAAGCTGCCGAAGCTGCAGAAAACACTCAGGAAGAATTTGTCGCTGAAGAATCTGAGGATTAAAATTTTTGCAGTACCGTATAGATAAAAAGTCTGGTAACAAACTGTCTGTCCTCGGTTTCGGGTGCATGCGTTTTCCCGGCGCTTTGGGTATAACTGACGCGCAAAAAACAGAAGCTTTGATCGTACGTGCCATTGAAAAAGGCGTTAATTATTTTGACACTGCATGGGTATATCCGGGAAGCGAAGAAGTTCTTGGCAATGTTTTATATAAAAACAATCTGCGTTACAAAGTTAATATCGCAACCAAAATGCCGCTTGTACTTTTTAAAAATTCAAACAGTACGGCGGATTTTGACAAGTATTTAAACCAGTCTCTAGAAAGGCTTAAAACCGATTATATCGATTATTACCTTTTACACATGATAACCGACATGGATCAATGGAACCAGTTTAAAAAATGGGGAGTTGAAAGCTGGCTTGCGAAAAAAAAGAAAGCCGGTGTTATTAAACATGTTGGTTTTTCATTTCATGGATCGGGAAGCGAATTTTTAAAAGTGCTTGACGACTACGACTGGGAAATTACGCTGATTCAATACAACTACTTTGATGAAAATTTTCAAGCGGGCGTTAAAGGCCTTCGCGCCGCTGCCGCGAAAATGCCAGTAATTATAATGGAACCTCTTCTCGGCGGAAAACTTGCGACAGGCCTTCCAAAGGACGCTGTTAGAATTTTTAAAAACGCGGATCCTGAACTAACGCCTGCAGGTTGGGCTCTTAACTGGCTTTGGAATCAGGGTGAAGTTACAACTCTTCTTTCAGGCATGAACAGTATGGAGCAGTTGGAAGAAAACATTTCTCTAGCGGAAAAAGCCGAAGATGGAATGCTGGATGAATCGAAATTATCAATATATAAATCCGTGATCGAATATATAAACCGCTCCTGTAAGATTCGCTGCACGGGATGCAATTACTGTATGCCGTGCCCTGTTGGCGTAAATATTCCCGGATGTTTTTCTTCATATAATATTTCGTTTTCAATGGGTTACTTTGAAGGATTTAAACAATTTGTAACAAGCACTGGCTTTACCTCGGAGAAAGGTTCAGGGCCGAGCGAGTGTATAAAATGCGGCAAATGCGAAACCCACTGCCCGCAGAAAATATCAATAATGAAAGAACTGGACATTGTAAAAAAGCGTCTGGAACCTGCCATTGCAAGATTCATAGGCTCCTGCGCTAGAGCTTTCCTCGGCAAAAAACGCAAGAAGAAAAAATAAATGAAAGAGAGAAATTTTTCCCTTTGTGTGATCTTCTTTATATTAATTGTTTTACATGTATCCTGCGTCCGCCAAACTTCGGGTGACAAGCCGATAATCGCTGTTAGCATACCGCCCCAAGCCTGGTTTGTGTCTCAAATTGCAGGTAACAAAGCTGATGTGCTGATACTGGTTCCCGCTGGGCAGAATCCGCATAATTATGAACCTACGCCGAGGCAAATACAAACGCTGTCTAACGCAAGTGTGTGGATACTTTCAGGCTCTGAGTTTGAAATAAGCCTGCGCCCGAAAGTCGCTTCTCTTTTTCCAAAACTGCTGATCATTGACGGCACTCAGGGAGTTAAATTCAGACTGCTTGACGATCATGATCATAACGGCGCAGATCATGATCATTCCTCTCTGGAAATTGACAGGCACACATGGCTTGGACGCGAACCTGCCAAAGCAATGGCAGCGTTAGTCACTATCGCGCTTCTTAAAAATGACAGCGGAAATGTTAATTATTTTTACAACCAGTATGCAGACACCATTGATAAAATTGATTCAATATTTGATGAATTGCAAATTGAACTTGCCCCTTTAAAAGGCAAAAGCGTTTTTGTTTACCATCCAAGTTTTGGTTATTTCCTTGATGAGTTCGGTATTATTCAGGAAGCGGTAGAAACCGGCGGCAAAGAGCCGACAGCCCGTCAATTAAACAGCTTGATGGAAAAAATAAATGAAGAAAAACCAGCCGCCATATTTGTTCAAACTCAGTTTCCTGTAAACGCAGCGAAAACGCTTGCAGATTCTGTCGGCGCTCAGGTAATAGAACTCGATCCGCTCGCGCAAGATTGGCTTGAAAATATTAAACACATGGGACAAACATTGGTAAATATTATACAATAATTATTAATGGAAACTAAAATCGCCGTAAAGTTTGATTCAGTCTCTTTTTCTTACAGCGATGTTACTGTACTTAAAGACGCTTCATTTCATATTCACAGCGGCGAATTTGTCGCTATGGTCGGACCTAACGGCTCAGGGAAAACAACAGTTTTAAAACTTCTCTTTGGGCTTGAAACGCCGTCTTCAGGTAAAATAGAAATTAACGCGACAACCGCGTATATTTCGCAGCATATGCCGGCGGATAATTTATTTCCCATAACAGTGCGCGATGTTGTAAGAATGGGGCTTTTAAAACCTTTTGAGAATTATTCGCATAAAAATGAAGCGGCAAATGACATTGCACAAGCTCTTGAAAAAACCGGCATTGCGGACATCGCGGACAGGCAATATCGCTCCCTTTCAGGCGGTCAAAAACGCAGAGCGCTTGTCGCCCGCGCGTTAGCCGCAAAGCCTCAGCTTTTAGTGCTGGATGAACCGACAGCCAACATGGACAGCGGCAGCGAAGCAAAACTTTACGATACATTAGGCGCGTATAAAGGATCAACGACAATTTTAATTGTTACCCACGACACCGAGTTTGTCACATCATTAACAGACAGGGTTTTGTGCCTGGGAGACAGCAAAAAAATTGTGCAGCATGGGATTAAAACAATTGAAACATCTTCGCCGCATACCCATCACAGCGCCGCTCATGAAGCGCGTGTTCTTCATGAGGAAAATATACCTGACGATAATTGCTGCATATAAAGGAGTGGCAGAAAACATGCAAGGTTTTTTTGACGCGTTATTAAATATAAACTTCCCATTTCTTCGCAACGCGTTATTAGCAGGGTTATTATCTTCTGTATTGTTTGGAGTTCTAGGTTCAATTGTTACAGTGCGCCGTATTGGAAGCCTTGCAGGCGCAATTTCCCATGCCGTGCTTGGCGGCATCGGTATGGCGCTTTATCTTTCGGCAACAATCATCCCCGGTTTTCCTCCAATCGCAGGAGCGCTGATTTTCGCGGTGTTAAGCGCCATTGTCATCGGCCTTGTATCATTAAAAGCAAAACAGCGCGAAGATACTGTTATAAACGCGATTTGGGTAATTGGTATGAGCCTTGGGCTTTTATTCATGGCAAAAACGCCCGGTTACGCCGACCCTTCAACATGGCTTTTTGGAAACATCCTGCTGATCTCTAAAATGGATTTAATATTACTTGCCGTCCTTGATGTAATCGTCATGTTACTTGCATGGCGTTTTTACCCCCAGATAGAAGCTTCATCTTTTGACGCTGAGTTTGCCCGCACAAGAGGAGTGCCTGTAGATAAAATATTTCTTCTGCTTCTGGGGTTAACAGCCGTTGCCATTGTGCTTCTTCAAACATTTGTCGGTATTGTAATGGTTATCGCCATTCTGACGCTTCCATCAGGCTGCGCTGCGTCGTTTTCGCGTAACCTCGGCAGCATGATGATTTCAAGCTGTTTGTTCGCCGGTATTTTTTCCGTTACAGGCCTTATTTCAGGATGGTTATTTGATCTTCCAGTCGGCGCAATGACGGTAATAATCGCAGGCATTGTATTTTTAGGTTTTTCTGTATTTAAAGCAATTCGAAAATCGGATTAAATACTTACATTATTTTTAATCCCATTTCATTTATAAATTTTTCATTGTCGATTATTTTGTTTTCTTCCAATACAATATCTTTATAACTTTTATACAGTTTTTTTAATAGTTTAATTTTTTCTTTAGAATCTTCAAAGTACGGGGAGTTGGAATATTCGTTAATTATCCTGTTAAAATAATATTGCGATAAGTTAAATGACAAATAAATTTTATTTAAAACAGATTTTAATTCTTCGTAAGTTTTTGTTTTAAATGTTGAATCCGCGTTTCTTTTATAAAACTGATTTGGATGGATATTTTTATAATATTTTATGCCTAATTTGTAATACACATAATCAGGCTCTTTTATATTTTGAACTTCCAAACTGCCGCTTTTTTTTATTTCATTTAATTTATTAACCAGTATTTTCGTTATTTCATTGTACATTGATTCCAAATAACTGTTATCGCATAAATCAGGATGATACTTTTTTATGAGTTTTTTTAACTGTTTTATATAATCTTTTTTATTCATTAATTATATTATAACGCGCAATTAAGGAATATTGTTGATAAATTAATATAAGTAAAACTCCCTATTAGTTACTGTCAATAGGTCAAGAAAAATCACCAGAATTCATAGCGTCTTCAAATTGCTCATCCATATATTTTTTAATTCGTGTTTTTAATGATGTAAGGCTTTTTAAAGACTGTTTTTTGTATTTTTTATCTTTCTCGTATTTATCCGGCAGAAAAAGCATAAATTCCGGGCTATTTAATGCTTTTGCCAATTTAGATAAAGAATCATCGCTTACCCAACGCCTTCCGCCCTCTATGTCTTTTATAGTTTGTACCGACAGCTCCGCTTTTTCTGCAAGTTTCTCCTGAGAATATCTAAGGTTTTCCCTGTGTTTTTTCAAATTTTTGGCAAAAATTATGCGTATAGGTTCATGAGAATTCTTCATTTTTTAATAATACCTTCTAAAATTATATTGACAATTTGCTATAACTAAACTATAATGGATTGCTAAGAGCGTATTTGTATAGGAGTATTTTATATTTGACATAAGTTATTCGCCATACATTGTGGGTAAATTCCTGTGCTATATTTAGCACTCCTTAAGAAATGGATGATGGGGCATTGGCTTTAATAGAAACTTTGAACACGGAGCGTGGAATGTTAGGATAATGAATAAAGTACATTGTATTGTTTGAAATAATTAAGAGTCTATTGGCAAACTATTGTAAATAGATTAACATAACTTTATGTTTTATAATTAGGTCAGGCATAAAGTTTTTGATTTAATGAAGGCATAATAAAATAAATGTAAACAAAATGAAGGAGAAAACAATGGCAAAGAAAAATTGGTTGGGGGTACTAATAATTGTATCCGTAATTTTAGTTATCGGATGCAATGCTTCAAAGATAACTGAAAAAAATCTTGTAGGAATCTGGGAATTGGAAAATACTGAAAATATCTCCAGAAGGGAACTTTCAGGTAATGATGAATTCTTTAAAGATGGAACAGGTATATCGTCTCAAGGAAGTAAAAGCATATCATTTAAATGGCAAATAAGAGATGGTAATAGGTTACAGTTTGAAGCTAGTGGACACACAGAAATATCTGTTATTGAGCTTTCCGAAAACGGTAAATTGCTTACATATATCTACGACAATAATAGAAAAGCAATGTATAGAAAAAAATAAAAATTAAAAACCAGCGTTTAACAAACGGTAACTGCTACATCGCCTGTACGGCGGCTCAGCTTCCGCAAAAAAATGTTAGTTACCTAGAACGTTAAACGACATATGGACATGGATTGACAGAATAATATGAGAGAAAATAAAATTAATAATTCCATATGGAATTAAGATTAATCAACAGTGATATTAGCACTATAAAGGAAGTTTTTATGAAGAAAATAATCATTAATTTATTATTAAGTATTTTTATTTTAGGTAACAGTTATGCACAGACGCAAATCCATATTGCAGGAATTGATGGCTCTGATGCAGCGTATTGGCTCAATGGGAGGCATACAGTATTGCCTAAATTGGGAGAGTGGGCACAAGCAAAAGCAATGGCGGTTTCAGGCTCTAATATCTATATTGTCGGAAATGATGAATTGGATGCAGTGTATTGGCTCAATGGGAGGCGTACAATATTGCCTAGATTGGGAGAGAGAGCAGAAGCAAATGCAATAGCGGTTTCAGGTTCAAATATCTACATTGTCGGATATGATGACTCTGAAGCAGTGTATTGGCTCAATGGGAAGCGTACAATATTACCTAGATCGGAAAGTAAAAAATCATGGGCAAGAGCAAGTGCAAATGCAATCGCTGTTTCAGGTTCTAATGTCTACATCGCTGGATTGGACGATAATGGTGATGATGGCTGTTATGCAGTGTATTGGCTTAATGGTGAACGTATTGAATTACCGAGAAACTATGAATATGGAAATGGAGCAAATGCAAATGCAATAGCGGTTTCAGGTTCTGATGTCTATGTCGCCGGATATAATGTATTTGAAGTAGCATATTGGCTCAATGGGAGGCTTACGGTATTACCTGAAAGCAGACAACTTGGAGGTGAAGCACAACGAGCAAATGCAATCGCTGTTTCAGGTTCTAATGTCTACATCATTGGACATGGGGGTGGGGGCGGAGGTGTTGATACTGCAGGATATTGGCTCAATGGGAGATTTACAATATTGCCCAAATCTAGGAACAGCCCAAGAGATACTACACGTTTTGATACAACAGCAAATGCAATCTTTATTTCAGGTTCCAATGTCTACATTGCTGGATCAGACGGATGGAATGGTTATTATAATGATGTAGGATTTACAGGTGGAACTAATGCGGTATATTGGCTTGATGGGAGAATGATCGTTTTACCTAAATCTGGAGATATAGCTAAAGCAAATGCGATTGTAGTTGTTAGAAATTAAATATATAGAATTCTCGTTTTCTTAATGAATTCATTGATTGTCAAAAAGATCGTTTTTTTGGCTGCGAGTTGATGTTTATAAGAGGTTGTACCGCAAAATAGTAAAATATTATAATATTTAAAATAATGAAATATATATTCCATAAATATATTTAAGGAGTTTTTATGAAAAAGAAAATAGCTGTTTTGGTTGTTACATTATTAGTTACTGGAGTGACTATTGTTCATGCACAAAGTAGTGAAATTATTGTACAAGGAAACAGTTTAACAGAAAAACTAGATTGGTTAAATGCTTTTGCACAAAGTAATGGTACATACATTATTGAAATAAACACTGATGAAAGGGTAACATCCCAGAATATTACATATAGTGGAAAAAATAATATAACTATAACTCTCAAAGGCAATAACGGAAATCGTACAATTCGACTTTCATCGAGGTATGAAAGGCTAACAGTAGGTTCGGGCATTACTTTAATATTAGATAATAATATTACTCTTCAAGGTGTTGGCAGTCATCCCAATACTTCATCAACAGGTGGTGTTGTATATGTTGTGTCCAACGGGAGACTTATAATGAATAAAGGAGCATCTATTATCCATGATACCAGTTATGACAACNGTCATTATAGTTCTTACCCAGATGGTCATGGAGTTTATTTGGATGGTGGTANTTTTACAATGAACGACGGTTTGATTACTGGAAAAAGAGGATATGGCGTATTCTTAAGAGATGGTATTTTTATAATGAATGACGGCACTATATCTAGTAATTCTTTTGGCGGTGTTGCATCACAATTTGGTAATGGTACCTTTACTATGACTGGTGGTAGTATTACTGGTAATTGGGGCGGGGTAAGTATGGGGGCTGGAACCTTTACCATGAGTGGTGGCAGTATATCTGGTAATAAAAAACATTCAAATAATTCTAATTATGGTGGGGGGGTATACGTTTCAAACAGTAAAAGCTCTTTTATCATGAGTGGTGGAGAAATCAAAGGCAATACTACCGATTTTGGTGGTGGAGTATCTGTTTCTAACGGTGGAAACTTTACTATTAATGGCGGGGAAATTTCTGGAAATACTGCTCACTCTGACGGTGGTGGAGTGCATGGATATTTTACCATGAACAACGGTATTATTTCTGGTAATACTGCCAGGAGAAATGGTGGCGGTGTATATATCAATGGTACATTTAACATGAGTGGTGGAATTATATCTGGTAATACTGCTCGTGAATATGGTGGTGGTGTTTATGTATATATGGTTGTAGATAGTTGGACAGGGCGGTTAAGTGGTGGAATCTTTATCAAGACTGGCGGTACAATTACGGGTTTTAGTAACGATCCAAATAACGGTAATGCGATAAAAGAAAATTCTGGTACTGCTAGAAACTTTAGAGGTCATTCTGCATATGCAGGTTTATCTGATAATGTTTTAAAAATCAAAGAGACTACCGCTGGACCAGAAGATAGTATGTCTTTTGGTGAACAGGTTGATCGATTTAGTTATTCTCCTACATTCAGCGGAGCCTGGGATAATTAAATATAAAATGTAATCATAAAAATGCAACCAGCACTTAATAAACAGTAACTGCAAAATACCACATTAGTGTATTTTAGGTTTCGTTTGGCTAGGTCATGGCTAAAGATATTCCCACGCCTCACTACACCACATTTTTTTATACCCGTAAAATGCTTCGCATTTTCCTTGTCGGGCACAAAAAAACGTCAGTTACCTAGAACGTTAAGTGAAATACATTCGTGCTATGCACGGACGGCGCTTTGGCACCTGACAAGGATCTCCGATAATATATCTAGGCATAAGCTCCTTTAAAACGCTGCTTAAAACGCCTGTATAGTAAAATTATTAAAAATCAAAAATGTTATAACAGTTCTTCCATTTTCAGTCAAGCTTTTCGCCGCCTTCACCCCATATATAGTATGACAGAAAATTCTGTCCTTGGAGGTTTTATGAAATATTTTTTAATTTCGATGCTTGCCCTGATTATTCTAATCTGCGGATGCGCGGCGCTTTACAGTCAGCGCAACCCGGCAGTTGAGGTTTTTGAAGGCACAGGGCAAGGATACCGCGGCCCTATTATCGTACAAGTCTATGCAGATAATGGAACGATTACGGAGATTGTTGTTGTCGATTCTGACGAAGACAGAAATGTGGGGGCGGCGGCAATAGAGGAGTTGATAGAGCTTGTTGTGTTGTACAATTCTACGGATATCGACGCGGTTTCGGGAGCGACGGAAACAAGCAGGGGCTTCCTTGAAGCGGTTCGCAATGCTATACTCAGAGAATGAGTAACTGCTTATTTTGTAGAATTATCGCAGGGGAGATCCCAAGCAAGAAACTTTACGAAGACGATGAAATGCTCGCTTTTTTCGACATCAACCCGATGGCGCCTGTGCATTTTCTTGTCATTCCCAAGAAACATATTAACAACCTGATGGAGCTTGAAGCGTCCGACGCGGCGATTCTTGGGCGTATATTTTACAAGGCGCAGGAACTTGCAAAAGAACAGGGCTGCGAAGAAAAAGGCGGGCGCTTTGTTATCAACACAAAGACAGACGGCGGGCAGACTGTTGATCATCTGCATATACATTTTCTGGGCGGTCGCGCTCTAGGTTGGCCCCCAGGCTGAAGGAAAGGTTTTAAATGGCTATTGAAAAACATATCAACTTTTTTGAACTTCAAAAAGCATGCGAAAAGCCGGGATGCCCGCTCTGTACAATTGTAAAGGAAAGGGCGTTCCGCTATATCGACAACACATTGTTTGAGCATATTACAAACAGAGGTTTTCGCGCGCTCTACCGCGCGGCAGGAGGGTTCTGCTCTTTTCACGCAAGGAGCCTTGTCTCTTTCAGCGACGGGCTTGCGGTTGCCATTCTTGCGCGTGATATTCTGGAAGACCGCATTCGTTCCTTCGAGAAAAAATTACCCTGGAAGCCAAAAGGCAAGTGCCCTGTTTGCGTAGAACGGGAAAAAATTGAACAGGAGTATCTGGATTTTTTAAGCAGTTCAACCGGCAATTCGCCTGAAGAACAGGAACTTAGAATGTTTTTTACTTCTTCAGACGGTTTATGCGCCCCGCATTATGCCGGCCTTATTTTTCCGCCCAAAGGATTTAAAAGAGCTGTGCCTGCGTGGATTAAAAATTTTCAAGAGCATAAGTTCAACGAGCTTATGAAGAGGACAGAAGTTTTTATCGAGCTATCCGCATTCGGAAGGCAGAAAGAATTTGCGGCATTAAGCGAAAAAGATCAGCTTGTCTGGAAAGACGCGGCTTCATGTCTGAGTGAAAATATTTAATTATCTGAGGCTTTTTCAAAACTTCAGTTTTGAAAAAGCTACCATAGATTTAAATGAAAAATCGGGCATTAGACCGATTTTTCAAGAGCAATTTCCAAAACTAACCGAGTTTTGCAACATTGCACATTTTACCCATTTCTAAAAATGAGGTCAAGCGTAAATACTTACCCTGTAAAGAATTAGCGTTGCTGGTTCGGTGTGCGTAAAACTTTGGAAATTGGTGTTATCAGAGATGTTATCAATTTCCAAAAAATGCGGGGTTTGATATGCGCAATGACTTTACGATGTTTAAAAGGGCTGTTCCGTCCGGTGCTAAGGTGGTGTATTACTACGCTTATGATGAGAACGGGGTTAGAAAAGGTCCGTGGACTACCAAATGCCTGAACTTTACCGAGGCTCGAAATTACTGCCACAGGCTTATCAGGAACGGGGCTTTAATTCCAGATAGGAAAAAGATGATGACGTTTTCGGAATTTGCTAAAGGCTT
>WQRN01000026.1 GCA_009786715.1 Treponema sp. | reverse complement strand
ATTTGCGCCGCGTAACAGGAAATATCGAAAGGTATTTCAGCGGGAGAGCCGATGAACATTCCGACAATGGCGTTATAATCCTCGATCTTTTCAAAATAAGAAAGAGCGTCAATTTTAAACCCGTTTTTGTTGCACCAAACGCCGGCTATTGAATATGTTTCTCGTTTCAGCTCAGAAGAAAGAATATCCTGCTTTGTTGCCATAAATTCAAGAAAAAGCGGATGAATTAAATACGCGTTAATATAACTGTCCCGCCTGACATAATCGTTTTGCTTTTCAAGTTCTGTTACAAGACCTTCGTCTGTGCCGCCCAATTGTGAAATAAGCTCTACAGACAGATGATCTATTAAAGAAAGACGCACTAAAAAGTTTTTAAGACGGGCGGAGATAGTGTCCCAAATTTCCGTTTCCATAAAACGGAAGATATTTGTTTTCATCGCGTTACGCAAATATCCTTCGTAGCCGGGTGCTTTTTTGTAAGATCTTGCGATATAATTCAGCGCGAACGCCCATCCTTCAGTATCCTGCCAGATCGAGCGCAGAGTATCCGGTTTTAAAGAAATCCCCTGACTGCGGAAATACTGCGCAAGTTCGCTCTCTGTAAATCTGAGTATATCTTCATTTACTTCAAATATTTGATCGCTTGAAGTAAGCCCTGCGATGTTAAGACGCGGCGTTGAACGGGAAATTATAAAAAGATTTGTTACAGGCGGCAAATTGCGGATTGCTTCTTCCACAAACCTGATTACAACGGGGTTTTCGATGCAATGACAATCGTCAAAAACAATAATCCTGCGTTTTTTATCCGCGAATTTAATCTGAAAGGTAAGATATTGTTTTAATTTTTCTGCGGTATCTGGAAAACCAAGTTTTTTTATTGAAGAAGAAAATTCATTGTTGATCTGTGCCATGCTGTGTGAGAAATTTTCCCAAAAACGGGCGCCGACATTATCGCGTTCTGAAAGCTGTACCCAAACAGTATTTGCCTGATAGGATTTTACAAAATCGCCTGCCGCGGTTGTTTTACCGTAACCGGCGCCCGCGCATATTGAAATAAGCGGATATTTCATAGCTTCCATGAATGTATTGTTCAAACGTGATCGCTCAAAATGAAAATCACTGTTTTTAACTGCTGGATTATCAGTATCCTGATGTAATGTTGACATCTGGTTTTTTTTACACTCCCTTATCGGCGAATTCACAAAAAAATGATATATTCTTAATTCAAATCGTAAATAAACATTTTGTATTTGTCAAATAAAAATATAACGATATTAATATGAAATGTTATACAGTGCGTAAAATTGTAATTATATTATCATTTAGAACATAATACATACACTATTAGATAAATATAATACACTATTAGTAAAATTTGATATATTGACAATAATATCTGTTTCAGATAAATTTAGCATAAATACAGCGCTATAGGGGGACATTTTATGAAAAAAATTGCATTTGTTTTATCTATTTTGGTTTTTTTTACAGTAATTTTTACAAGCTGCTCAAAGGATTCGGGCGGTCTTACGATAAAAAAAGGCGTTTTAATGGTTGGAATGGAAATCGGCTACCCTCCGATGGAATATTTTGCTGAAGACGGTTCAACCCCCATCGGTTTTGACGTAAGCCTTGGAAAAGCGCTGGCGGACAGAATGGGTTTACAGGTTCAATACGTCGACACCGCCTGGGATGGGATTTTTGCCGCCGTTAATACAAAAAAGTTCGATTGCATTATCTCTTCTGTGACAATCAACGAAGCAAGGTTAAAAGCTCATAATTTCAGCAAGCCTTACATCCAAAACACCCTTGCAATCGTACTGCCTAAAAATTCAAAGCATTTGGTAAAAACCCCGCGGGATCTAGCCGGACTCGGCGTCGCGTATCAGGCGGACACTACATCGGATGATTACATGGCGGATCTCGCAGCCGAAGGATTGCGCTTTACCGCTCATGAGTACGACAAGGTAATGTATTGTTTTAATGAACTTGAGTTAAGCAGGGTGGACGCCATTATGACGGATCTTTTAGTGGCGTATGAATATGTAGCGCGCTCTGATATTTTCGAAATCGTCTGGCAGGGCGGAGAAGAAGAGTTCGGCGTCTGCATGAAAAAAGGAAACGACGCTCTGACAGAAACAATTGATAAAGCGTTAGATTCGCTTTTTGAAGACGGAACCATGCTCCGGATTTCACATGAAATTTTTAACGGCATGGATCTTGTCTCTCCCGTTCGGCGATAAAGGTTAATGGATACCCTAAGAACAATTATTGTTTCATGGATGCCCCAGCTCCTGCGGGGCGCCAGGGTTACCATCGCGCTGACTGTTCTGGCTGTCGGCGCGGGGCTTGTTTTAAGTCTATTCCTCGCGTTGGGAAAGATGTCCAAAAACGCAATCATTAACAAATTATGCAGCGCGTATGTTTTCTTTTTCAGGGGAACGCCGCTTTTAATGCAGCTCTATTTTGTTTATTACGCGCTTCCGATGATAATTCCGGCTCTTACAATCAACAACAGGTTTCTTGCGGCGTTCATTGCCTTTTCATTAAACGCGGCGGCGTATTGCGCGGAAATTATAAGAGCCGCCATTCAAAGCATAGATAAGGGGCAATTTGAAGCTTCCCGCGCTTTGGGATTGTCTTACTGGCAGACAATGAGCCTTGTTATCATTCCTCAGTCTATAAGGCGTTTGATTCCGCCTGTCGGCAATGAATTTATCATGATGCTGAAAGACGCGTCTTTAGTTTCCATGATAGCGTTAGTTGACATTACAAAGGCGACAAGGAATATCGAAGGTTCCACAAGGTCCGCTCTTGTTTATATTCCCGCGATGATTCTCTATTTGATTATAACAGCCGTATTTACATTTGTTTTCCGCAAACTGGAAAAAAAATATTCGGTGTACGAGTAAATCTATGTCAATGATTAAAACTGTAGGAGTGTGCAAAACTTTTCACGGCGGCGGAGGGAGAGGGCCTCTTAATGTTTTAAAAAACGTATCTCTTACCGTTGAACAAAGCGAAGTTCTCTGCATTATCGGTCCTTCGGGCGCGGGTAAATCAACATATCTTCGCGCGCTTAACAGGCTGGAAACAATTGACGAAGGACAGATTTACATAGAAGACAATTTGTTATTCGACTGCCGTAACGGCGTTAACAGCGTAAAAATGAACAGCGAGGAGAGAAATAAAATTCTCCTGGAAGTGGGAATGGTTTTTCAGCGGTTCAATCTTTTTCCGCACAAAACAGCTCTGGAAAATGTAATGCTCGCTCCTTTGAATGTGCGCAAATTGCCTGCAGAAGAAGCGCGCGCAAGATCTCTGCAAATACTTGAAAGGGTTGGTTTAAGCGACAAGGTAGACGCTTATCCTTCGCAGCTTTCAGGCGGTCAGCAGCAGCGCGTGGCAATCGCTCGCGCTCTAGCAATGGAGCCGCGCATTATGCTTTTTGACGAGCCGACTTCGGCCTTAGACCCTGAACTTGTCGGCGAAGTGTTAGCGGTAATGAAGCAATTGGCGGGCGCAGGAATGACCATGATTGTGGTAAGCCACGAAATGGGTTTTGCGCGCGAGGTTGCCAATAGGGTAGTGTTCATGTTTGAAGGTTCGATTTTAGAAGAAGGAAAACCGGAAATTTTATTTACAAATCCGCAGAATGATCGTTTAAGGCAATTCCTGCAGAGCGTTCTTTGATTCAGGGGCTTTTAAATTGGCAAGCAATTTCTGCCAGTTTTCTTTTGTTTTCTTTTTTAAGATCATGTTGTTCATTTTCCACCATCTTTTTTCGATGAGAAGTTCCCAAACAGGCGTTATGCGATACCCGAACTCTTCTGTGTAATCTGATATTGTTTCCTTATACAGTCCAATAAGTTTTTTTGTTAATTCTTCTATAGACCACGCCTTTGCGTGATTTTTCGCTTCCTCGGATTTTCTTGCATAAAGTTCTTTGTCTTCTAAAAGTTCAAGCACCCTGCCTGTAAATTCCGCTGCGTTGTTTTTTACCATAAAGCCGCCGTTGTCTCCTCCCATAACGGTTAGAGTGCCTAATGCGCCGATTGCCACCACCGGAGTGCCTGAAAGCATGGCTTCCAGAGTAACAAGCCCCTGAGTGTCCGTAAGAGAGGGGAATAAAAAAAGTTCTGAAACAGAGTAAACAAGAGCCAAATCCTTGCGATCGAAATATCCCGTGAATACGCAGGTGTTTTCAATTCCAAGCCGCGCCGCTTCTTCTTTGTAATATTCAAGATCAGGTCCGTTGCCTGCGATTAAAAGAATTACATCGGGATGTTTGGAAATAATTTCAGGCAGAATATTTAATAAAAATCCGAGATTTTTTTCTTTTCCTATTCTTCCCGCGAAAAGAACTATACGCTTATTTTTAAGAATAGGAAAAAGCCCTTCCAGTTTCGCGCGGAACGCCGCGATATCACTTTTGCTGTTTCTGAACAAATCCGGTTCAATTCCTGTCGGAAGCATAAAAGGAATTATTTTTAACCTGTAACGCATAATAGCCTGTTTAATCTGCGGCGTTGGAACTATTACCCTGTATGCCCGTCTTAAAACGCTTTTTAAAATGCCGCGTATAAAAAATTTTACAACGAAGACAGGAAGGAAAGGAAAATAATTAGGGCCGTAATCTTCCCACATTGTATGAAAGGTATAAACAATCGCCAAGTTGTGGGTTCTCGCGTACCATATGCCGAATTCGCCGATCATCATTTCCGTGTTTATATGAATTATATCCGGGTTAAAAGAATCTACCTGTTTGAATACCCAGTTCATCTTGCTGAATTTGGCAAGCCTGTCTTCTTTGGAGATAAACACGGGAAGGGAAGGGACTTTTACAACTAACGGCTCGTTTGCTTTTGAAGGATTCTCATAAAACGATATAGGGATGTTTCCGTCTTCCGGATACGAAGAACATACAATAAGAACGTCATGCCCTTCTTTAATCAGCGCGCGAGAAAATGAATCTACCGATACAGTAACGCCGTTGACCCGCGGCCAATAAGAGTCTGTAAACATGGCTATTTTCATAATTTCCCTTCTTTAAATAATTATCATTATATTTTGGATTTGAATCAACTGTAAAAATGGAGATTATTCCGTTTCAGGGACGCATATTTTCCCATAATGGAGCTCTTTAGGCTGTATTCTGATTTTTAATTTTTTTTCCAGCGCGGCAAGAAGGCGCATTTGCGTTTCGTCGCCGATTGTGATCATTATGCCGCGCTTGCCGGCTCTTGCCGTTCTGCCGGATCGGTGAATGTACACTTCGCCGTTGTCAGGAACATCAAGCGCGATGACGTGCGTTATGCCTTGAATGTCGAGTCCGCGCGCCGCAAGGTCTGTGGAAACAAGGGTTTCGATGCTTCCGTTTCGGAAGGAATCAAGCGCCGTTTTGCGATCGCTTCCCGAAAGAGGTTTTTTCCCCGCTTTGCCGAAAAGCCCCGCCGCCGCAATATGGTGATACTGAAGGCGCGAAAGGATCAGTGAGGCTTCATCGCCTCTGCTTGTAAACACAAGCGTTTTAATGTGTTTCTTTTTTCCTTTAAGCGCGGATAAAAGCGAGCGCAGGGTTTGCTCTTTGCGCCTTTTTTCGCTGAATATCGCCCAATGTTCAATTTTCTCGCGGAGAATTTCGTTATCCTGCGATTCAATAAAATCAGCCTGTTTCACCGTTATGGTTTCCAGTAATTTTTCCCTGTTTTTTTCATTCATGGTTGCGGAGCATGCGGCAATTAAAATATTTTTATCTTTTTTCTGCGCGCTTCGCGCTGTAATCTTGCACAATTCGCGCGTATCATCGATCATTTCATCGCTTACAAGCCTGTCGGCTTCATCCAGAACAATGAATTGAAGGTTGTCAATTTTCAGCAATTTCTTTTTCGCGAGAACAAGCAATCTGTTCGGGTTTCCGATAACAATGTCCGGTTTCGTCTTTTTTAAATTTTCAATCTGCCGTTCAATATTTACGCTTCCGATTAAAAGCGCCGATTTTAATTCTGTTCCGTCTGATAAAAAATCAATCTCTCCTTTAATTTGTGTGCAAAGTTCCAGAGTGGGAGCTATGATTAAAAACCTTAATCCTTTTTGTGTTTCCTGAATCATTTTTCCCAATAACGGTAATAGATATGCAAAAGTTTTGCCTGTACCGGTGGCAGATGTGAAAAAGACATTTTTATTATCGTTAAGACAAGGAATAACTTTTCGCTGAATATCTGTCGGCTCTTCTATTTTTCTTTTTTTTAACTGTATAATAAAATTTGAAAAAATCTCTAGCTGCTCAAAATTATTTGCCATGCTATTCTTCAATCTTTTTTATTAATAATTTATCAATTCTGTTTCCGTCTTTGTCTACAACTACAAATTTGTATCCTTGGTATTCAAAACTATCACCGACTTTCGGAAGTTCCCCGGCAAGGTGAAGAACAAGCCCCGCTAGAGTGTGAAAGTCGCCGCCTTCTTCAACTGTAATCGAGAGCGCTTTAGCAGCATCATCAATATTAAGCGTGCCGTCCGCAAGCCATGTGCCGTCTTCCTGTTTTAAAAACGGTTCTTCGCTTACAACAGGAGTGGAAAGTTCGCCTACAATTTCTTCTACCAAAGCGGTGATTGAAATAATGCCGGAAAGTCCGCCGTATTCGTCCATAACAAACAAAAAGTTGGACTGTCCCTGTTTAAAAGATTCAAACGCTTTTATAGCCGGCATTGTCTCGGGGACAAATTGCGCCTTCTTCATAATTGCGCGTAACCCTAAAGGCTTTTCCTGCGAATGGTCTAATACAATGTCTTCAAGATAAACCGCTCCGATAATTTCATCGGGGCTTGCGTTTACAACAGGGAAGCATCTTTGTTCGCGGAATTCAACCGCTTTCGCGTAAATTTCTTCGTAAGGCAGATTCATATCAAGCCAGTGAATTTCAGAGCGATGGGTCATGAAGGCGCCGACAGAGCGATCGCCGAGATAAAAAACGCCTTCCACCATGTCGCGTTCCCTGCTTTCTACAACGCCAGATTTTTCGCCTTCTATAAGAGTGTTGCGAAGTTCATCCTGAAGCTCCTCTTCGGTTATGCTGTTGCTGTCAATATCGGGGTGAACTGTTTTGTTAAAAAATGATGCGAACTTTAAAACGGGAAGGACAATGGGGAGCAGGGGAAAAGTAAGAATTTTTATCAGAGGCAGAAGAGAAGCGGCGATTTTTTCCGGTTTTGTATGCGATAACAATCTCGGAAGACCTTCGCCGAGCAATGCGATTACAATGCTTAATATAAATAACTCTACCGCGAGCATTATCCAAAAATAAACTTTTTGCGTAAATAAACTGGAGAATGCCCAGAATACAACGACGCAAAATGACGCAAGCACCCAAAAAATAATGCGCCAGATACGGCAGGCAAGTATATATTTATCGTGGTTATCAATAATATCTAAAACGGCCTTATACTTTTTGCTTTGCTCTTTTTCCAAACGCGTTTTTCTGGACAGTGAAAGAGCCGAATTAAAAAGAGTAAAAATTCCGCTTAATATAACCGAGCCTATAGCGAGCAAAATTAATATTGGTATCATTGGGTTCATATTAGGTGTCAATCTCCGAGCGGTTAAGCGGCCGCACAATTGTAAGAGAATCCTGCGCTGTCTGCATCATTTTAAATTTTCCGTCAGGAGTAACTTCTCCGAAAATCTGCACAATCGGGAAACGGGGATTTTCCGGGTTTACATCCACAACCTGACCTTTTTTTCCGTTGGATAAAAGCACATATAAGCCAATCGGATAAATCGATAGCGAAAGGACAAGCGCTCTTACGATTGTGTCATCGTACTGTTTGCCTTCGTTCTTTAAAAGTTCCAGCATTCCCGTGTAGCCGTCTTTCGCTTCCTTGTGCGGGCGCTTAGAATTAAGCGCTTCGTACGAACATGCGACAGCGATGATCTTCGCGTACAGGCTGATCTTTTCGCTGCCTAATTTGCGCGGATAACCGCTTCCGTTTTCCCTTTCATGATGTTCAAGAGCGGCAAGCTGAACGGGAAGCGCAAAGCCGAAAGATTTTAACATGCTGAAACCAAGAATAGGGTGGGTAAGAATCGCTTTTTGTTCCTGCGGATTTAACGCTCTTTCGCTGAGGTAAACATTTGAAGGCAGTTTTAACATTCCTGCTTCGTGCATAAGAGCCGCTACTCCAAGTTCGATTAGGCGGTAATTCGGAAGCTTTAAATATGAGCCGATTATTATCGCGAGAATTGTGGAACGCACAGAATGTGTCGCAAGATAATTTCTACCCGGCGCGGGCTCAATATTTTTTAATACCCTCATAAGGAACCTTCGATCTTCTTTTACATATTCAACAATATCTTTTATTTTTTCTGTTACGGCTTTTTCGTCAAGTTCGTCTGATACGGAAGCTTTAACAAACACATTTTCCACAAAGAAAAGGAAACTGGAATAAAATTCCTCGGCCTTTTGAAGTTTGTCGCCGTCAGACTGCTGAGACAGTGCAATTGTCGTTCCTCCCTCTTCGGAAACTGTTCCGCCGCCGCCGTCTTTACCAGCGTAATCGGTAGTTGCTTCTCCGTCGCAGATTACCGATTTAAAATGCCATTTTTCAAGTAAAATCAGCAATTCATCGCTTACAGGCATTTCCGGAGCGGTGATAATAAACGCCTTATCCAGATAAACAGGTGACGTAAAGTAACCGTTGGGTTTTATATCTTTTATTAAAACATCATCCATTTTTATCTCCGCCCTATTCCGTAAATCCGTTGACGTAACATACTCTTTGCCTTATCATTTCTTATTATAGGGGTGTTTCCATTGAAGTTCAAATACTTGATAATCGCTTTCAGCATTATAATGGCTATTATACTTTTTATCACCATATTTTTGCCTGTGCTCTCCGGGCCCGGGTATGCGGCAAGCTTTAGATATGTTACGTTACCGCTGCTCCTTCTCATGTCTTTGCTCCTTATTGGTGTGAGTATATTCTTCTTTCTTAATTATCGGCTTCTTTCGCTCCTGGAGCGAGAAGATTGGCCTGCTTTAGCGTATTATTTAGAACAAAAAATTTATGTTAAAAACCAGTATAATTTCCGGTATGTGCGCCTTTTAGCCAGTTCATACATTGTAATTTCAGACTTTCAATCGGCTTTAAAACTGGAAAGCAAGGCATTGCTCGCTAAACCGGCTACGGTCGAGAAAAACGTCCTGATCTTCGGCTCCGCGAGGATTTTAAGCGGCAATCACAGCGAAGCGGTATCCTTTTTTAAGTCTTATACCGGAAAGTGCAAAGAAAAGGAAAGACAGTGGGTGCGGTGGTTTCATGGTTTTTCGCATCTTTTAAGCGGTTCGTTCAGTCAGGCGGAGCCTGAGTTTTCTTCTCTGGCGGTATCGTCAGACGATGCCATTATTACCGGGCTTTCGGCCTATTTCCTGCACAGCTCCATTGTAAAGCGCTCTGTAAATCCGCAAGCGTGCGCCCAGATTGCGGCAAACGGCAAGGACAGAGTATTAAAGGTAATTAAAACCACCGGACACTGGAAAAAAGAAACCGATAGAATGGGAACGGAAATCCATATCGCGATAATCAGGAAATATATCGATGAAACCGGCAAATGGATTTTCGGCGCTGATACGCAGGAATCTCAGGAATCAGGGTCATGAAAGATATTATAAAATCCGCAAAACTCGAGAATGTTTGTTACGAGATACGCGGACCTGTTCTTAAAGAAGCCAAACGGCTGGAAGAAGAAGGTTATAAGGTAATTAAATTAAATGTCGGAAGCCCCGCTTCCTTCGGTCTTAACGCTCCCGACGAAATTGTTCACGATATTGTTTTAAATCTTCCGAATGCTCAGGCCTACGGCGACTCACGCGGTCTTTTTGCTGCGCGTAAAGCGGTTATGCACGACTTCCAGTCCAAGGGAGTTATGGAAGTAGGAATTGACGATATTTTTATCGGAAACGGCGTAAGCGAGCTTATTTCAATGTCGATGCAGGCTCTGCTGGATTCAGGCGATGAAGTATTAATCCCTATGCCGGATTATCCTTTGTGGACAGCGGCAGCAACGCTTGCCGGAGGCAAAGCTGTCCATTATTTGTGCGATGAGGCATCGGACTGGAACCCGGTATTAGACGATATACGCGCAAAAATAACCGTGAAAACAAAAGCGATTGTTGTAATAAACCCGAACAACCCGACAGGCGCGGTTTACGATCGCTGCATTTTGGAAGGAATCGCGCAAATCGCGAGAGAGCATGAACTTATTATTTACGCCGATGAAATTTACGGCCGCATCACTTATGACGACGCGAAACACATACCAATGTCAACGATTGCCCATGATGTTTTAACCATCAGTTTTGACGGTCTTAGCAAAGCATGGCGCGCCGCAGGTTTCCGCGCCGGATGGATGGTTCTATCCGGAAACAAATCGATTGCCTCGGATTATGTTGAAGGTCTTGATATGCTGGCAAACATGCGTCTTTGCCCGAACATGATAGCGCAGATGGGCATTCAAACAGCTCTTGGCGGCTATCAAAGCGTTAAGGACTTACTCCTTCCCGGCGGCAGATTGCGCGAGCAGAGAGACACGGCTTACAGCATGGTAAATCAGATTCCCGGCCTTTCGGTTGTTAAACCAAAGGGAGCTTTATACTGTTTCCCAAAAGTGGACATAAAGCGGTTTAACATTACCAGCGACGTTAAATTCATGCTGGATCTCCTGCGCAGCCGGCACCTATTGCTTGTACACGGCACGGGGTTCAATTGGAAAGAACCTGATCATTTCCGCATCGTTTTCCTGCCCGACAAAGACACTCTGACAGACGCCATGCGCCGCCTGAGCGCTTTTTTGGCAAATTACAAGCAAATTTAGAAATTTTTACTAATTCAAGGCATTCTTAACAACTGACAACCGCCTTTTTTCCCTAAAGTCTGGAGGGAAAAGGCCGATAATTTAATCACCGGGAGGGATTACCTCTCATAATACAGACGGTGTGCATAGGGTGAAAACCCTGACGTCCAGGCACACTGTCTTTTTTTTTATCTGCATTGACATTTAACCCCTTTTTGTGTTATATTATTACCATAAAATAACCCTCTGGCTGCTTAGGCGGCTGGAAAAAACAGGGAGGCCAGCGTATGGCAAAAGTTGAATTGAAAGGTATTTCAAAGGTGTATGATGGCGGCGTCCGAGCGGTCGATAAAGCCAACATCACGGTCGAGGACAAGGAATTTGTCGTTTTAGTAGGCCCTTCGGGATGCGGTAAGTCTACCACTCTCAGAATGGTCGCGGGTCTTGAGGATATCACCGAGGGTGAACTCCTTATAGACGGTGAAAAAATGAATGATGTTCCGCCGAAAGACAGGAACATCGCCATGGTATTCCAGAATTATGCTCTTTATCCGCATATGTCGGTTTATGAAAACATGGCTTTCGGGCTGAGAATCAAAAAAGTTCCCAAGCCGGAAATTGATAAGCGCGTTCATGAAGCGGCGCGTATTCTCGATATCGAGAAGTTCCTTGAGCGCAAACCCAAGGCGCTCTCGGGCGGTCAGAGGCAGCGTGTCGCTGTCGGACGCGCTATTGTCCGTAACCCGAAGGTATTCCTTTTCGACGAACCTCTGTCGAACCTAGACGCCAAATTGCGCGTACAGATGCGCGCGGAACTTTCCGATCTTCACCTTCGCCTGAACGCGACAATGATCTATGTAACCCACGACCAGGTTGAAGCTATGACAATGGCGAATAAAATCGTCGTTATGAAAGACGGATGGATTCAGCAGATTGGATCCCCTCTGTTCCTTTACAACTATCCAAGAAACAAATTCGTAGCCGGATTTATCGGATCGCCGCCTATGAACTTCCTGTCTGTAAAAGTAAGGGAAGAGGGCAGTTCTATAATGCTGGATGAAGGTACATTCAAAATTAAAGCGGATCCTTCCCATTTTGAGTTCTTAAGAAAATATATCGGCAAGGAAGTGTTTTTCGGCATCCGCCCCGAGGATTTGATATTCTCCGAAGGCGGCGCGCAGAACAGCATGACCGTAAAAGTTACCGTTGTTGAACCTTTGGGCGCTGATATCCATCTGTGGCTTACAACAGAGACCCAGCCTCTTGTAGCGCGCACCGAGCCTAACCACACATTCAAGGTCGGCGACACAACAGTCTTCGTTCCCAGGATGGAAAAGGCGAGATATTTCGACAAAGAAACAGAAGAAGCGATTATTCCGGCGCCGGAGTGAGAGTTTAATTGATTTATACAAAAAGCTGCCTGTTTTCGGTGATTTTTGCCGGAAAAGGCAGCTTTTTCCTGTATTTCTGCGCAAATTTATCGACAAATTTTTCCAATTTGGTTGATTATTTACTGAAAAAACATTAAAAATTATAGTAAGGACTTGTGTCTTAGGCAGACATTATTTTCATCATGTTTAAAAATCTTATTTTTTCCAGGAGAAAAAGAGATGAGAAATTTGAAACTAACAGCGCTAATTGCAATTATCGCGGCAGTTTTTGCCGTTCCGGTTTTTGCGCAATCTTCGCCCACAAATACGGCAACAGCCGGCGTTTTCGGCACGGATATTGATAATTCAATGGATGTCCATTGGTACTCCGATGTAGAGTTTGAAAAATGGGCTGGGTTTGCCGGTTATGGAAGTACAGCGAGACCCGCGTCATTAGGCTTTGCCACAAAATTTAGCGGGGGTATCTACCTGGGCACATGGTATAACGGTAATTTTTTAACCACAAACAGCACTCAGGAGGAGTCGGTTGTATCCAATTATGATTTAACCAGCCAGCAATTAACACAGAAATTAACTACCACAACTTTTACAAATCAAAGCACAAGCAGCAATAATCAAATTCAAGCTCTTCTGGGTATTGCCGGAATGGGTTTTAAAATAGGGTTCTATGAAGCGTTAATGGTATGGAATAATCCGAATACTGCAACCAGCGTTACTGAGACTAACAACGGCATTACAGAAACGTATGCCGGTGAAATAGTCGATTATTCACAAGTAAGCGGAACCATAACGCCTTCTCTGGAATGGGGAATGCATATTAAAGCAGGCGATTTAACGATAAGGCCGAAGGTTTCTGTTGAATTTGAATTCTATCAAGACAACCGTATTCTGAACACCAAGGCAAATTACACAACGATTAACGGTACAAATATAGGAAATGACAGAACCAACCGCGCCGGATACAATAGCGATTATTTTTCACCGGCTTTTACTGTCGGCGCGGATTTAGTTCTTCCTTCTAAGGGTGAAGAATCAACTTCAAGCGCAAGCGTTGGTCTTTCATACGGTTTGGATTTACTCGTTTATGACAAGTCCTACGATGTTTCAGGGTTTAAAGGCAATGTCGCGGGTAATATCACTGCTTGGACAGGCTATACCGAAGCTGTATCTTCCATGACATCTACAACCACTACGAATAATGCGGCTTTAACTATTACAGAAAGAACACAGGCAGACCATCTTATTACGCCCAGTTATTACTATGAAAACCAGATTGCGGAAAATCTTAAAATTGGTTTTTCAGCGGCGCTTCCGCTCAGTATTTCTGTCCGGTCAGCAAGCGATTCCTACACGAATACTTATACTACAGTAAAACTCGTATACAGCAACGCAAGCCAGACTTATTTAAATACGACAACAGAAACCGAAGTAATCGCATCGCCCGGTGAAACAAATACCAGCGTTTTCAGCATTGCTCCCGAATTGCATTTCGGCGCGGTGTACGGTCTTATTCCGGATCGTTTTACAATTAACGCCGGCATTAATTTAAATCCTTTCACTTACACACGCACAGATACAAGTTATTCCCGCAGCAGTACGCTTACTACTACAACTGTTACAATAAAAGATTCCAACGGTAATGTGACTTCCAAGAATGTTACGCTGTCCGGCACAACAGATACAGTTACAGACAGAGAAACCGCAAATGACAATTGGGCTGCTTTAAGAATCAGCGCTATTGCAGGCTTCAAGTTTAATTTTAACAAGAATATGGCGATTGATTTAGCATTAGGCGGCGGCACAGCCAGCGGCACATTCCAGATTGATCTTTATTATGCCCGCGCAATGTTTACCCTTAAATTTTAATTAAAGGAAAAAACAATGAATAAATTTATTAAATTTATCGCGCTCGCGGTGACAGCGGTTTTTACCGTTGTTTCGTGCATCCCGGAAGTTACGGAAACTGATTATAGCTGGGATAACGCGGACGAACGGCACAATCCGGCGAATCTTATTAATGATCCTGAAGATCACTGCCCGTCAATTTTATTTCCCAGTACTAACGCCGCTAGGTTAAATCCTCAGATCACAATTTCTTTCCCGAATACTGCGGACATACTGAGAGCTTCAAACAAGGAAGACGAGATTCGTAAATTCCTTACATTCCATACTTTTGAAAATCCGGATTTAGCGAATCCGCTTGATACTAACTGGCAGGATAGGGGAGAAGCCAGCGAACTGTCCGCGCCTATTCCGTACAAATTTGTCAGAACAGTAGGTCTCAATAATATCATTGTGGAACTTGAGATGGATCTTCCGAAAAAAACACAAGACGTTATTCCGCTGGATATTAAATATTCCAAATTAATCGCCAAAATTAACAGCCAGACTTATACATATTCCAATGGCTTTAAATTGGATTTAGACCTTAACGGAACCGGCGGAGAAGAGTTTTATGACGATCTTTACCTTGAGAAAGCTCTAACAGGGGCTGAAACATGGGAATGGGTAGCGCCGGGAAGCAGAACATGGTATTTCGAAATACACGATTATTTATTAACTTATACTCCAGTTTGGGCAAGCGCGTCTTCGTTAACTTCGGACCAGCAAGATATTCCCGCCGCGCACATCAGTATTGATGGAATCGGCGATACTTCCAGTGAAGCAAAGGCGACTCGCAAGGCATTCGCGAATCAATTTGCAAGCGGTTTTAAACTGCAAAAACTTGATAACGGTAATTGGATAAATTCAAAAACCGCTGAATATGACGAAATTGTAGCTTCAGAATGGATCTTTTTCAAGAATGTTACTTTTGAAAGCCAGGGCGTATACCGCATAAAATGGGAAGGTTCTGCCAATCTTAAAACAACCGGCAAATATTTCGGCATAGAGCAGAAAGTGGTTGTTATTGGCGGCACACAGCAGTATATAAGCGCTTCGCAAGTTTACAGCCAGACAGAAGCTTTTACGGAATCGATACAGTTTATTAATCCTCAGAATTACGTAGAAATTACCGATGGTCCGAAAATAAGCGTCTTTTCAAAGGATTCTGCCAACAGAAAACTCATCCTGAGAGTTGAGTTCCCGATAAAAGGCGTGGGCGATTCAGCCAATCCTTATATCGGCCTTAACGCTCTTACGGCAGATAAATTCAAGGGAGATGACGCCGTATTCAAAATTATTTATTCTGCCGACAACATGGAAGACTATCCGGATATTAAATACCATGTTGTAGGAATTGAAAACGCGGAATTCGCCAAGGAAGGAAATCTTCCTGATAATATTACTAAAAACACAGATCTTAATAATGTTATTTATCTTACCCTTGATCCGAGAGAGCAGTTTAGGAGTTATGGTTATTTAATTAACGATGGTCTTTCGTACACGGGTGTTTCGCCGAGACGCGTTTTCGGAGACGGTAATAACCATTTATTCGGCAAATACAGGCTTTACGAGGCAGACAGTTCTCTTACAGAAAATGTTTGGCATGATGATGAAATTACCTTTGGTGTTTCGGAGATGAAATACTATTTGAATGTAAAAGCCGGAAGCACTTATAGGATCAACTGGAATGGTTATTATTATGGTGATAGCACTAAAAATTTGATGATTAACGTATCAGCGGAATATCTAGACGGCACCCCATTATTCACCAACCAACTTAGCGGATACGCTACGACGCAAACTTTTATCGCCCGTGAAAATACTTTGGTAGTTATAACAGTAACACCTTCCGCTGTTGGCAGCGTCGGTACTTTTGCGATAAGGTATCAGGTTGATCACCCGATACCTCTGTTTAGCAGAGTTTGGACAGAAGGCGGAATAACTGCCGGAGTTACCAGCATAGGTTATATTATATCTGTTTCCATGGGTATAAATTACAGAATCTGGTGGAATGACTATGACGGGAATGGCACTTATAACTTTGATGTATCGGTGACTGCTCGGTATGTAGGCGCTACAAGTGATATATTCTTGCAGATAGACGCTGGTTATAACACACCTCGAGTCATCACTGCCGACAGGAGTGGTTTTATATTGGTGACAGTTCAACCACGGAGCGCCGGCAACACCGGTACTTTCGGTATAACATATACCGCCAATGATCCAACAAGACCGTCGCATTAAGGAGAAAAAAATGAAAAGATTTTTTAAAGTTTTAGCGGTAACGCTTATAACAGTTTTAATAGCGGTCTCATGCGCTCCCGCGGAAGTGGAAGAAACCAGTTATGATTTCAACGAAGCAAATAAACAGCATGATCCGCAAAACAATGGAGAAATTGACTTTCCTACTGTTACGTCCAGCGTTCAATATGTAAAAAATCCCGAGATTTCAATTGTCTTCCCGCAGCAAGCTGATATCCTCAGAAACCCCAGTTTGGAAGAGCTGAACAAGTTTTTATCGTTCCATCACTATACAAGTCCGGCTGCAGGACTTGCAGCAACAAGTACTCTTCAAATTGCCATTCCATACGAATATGTTGTCAGGTATGATAACACAATCAAAGTCAGGTTGTTAAAGGATTTTACGGCGGAAGCGTTTTATACATATTCTAACGTTATCGCAAAATTCAACGAACAGTACACATACGCCAACGGTCTTAAATTGGATGTTGACAGAAACGGAACAGGCGGAGAGGCAATTTACGACATTCTTTACCGCGAAATAACAGTAGTTAACAGCGATTATCGTAATTGGGTACAACAAGAAAATAAAGGGTGGTATATTAGTTTAGCTAATCCCAGCACTACGTTCAATAACAGCATATTTTATAGCTCCGCATCCTCTGCCTCAACCAGTACGGATGTCTCTTTTACAGCCGCGTTTATTTCATTAGCCGGTGTATCTTCAACTATTTATCCTGAAGTATACGCAAAAGTGGGAAACATGTTCGCAAACAACATAAAATTGCAGAAACTGTCCGGGCAGTCATGGGTAGATGTCGCGACAGCTGAATACAGCGCAGGTTACTCCACCACCTCTATGCGAGTTACCGCAACTCTTGAACATGACACCCGGTACCGCATTAAATGGTCCGGAAGTTCAAAAATTGAAACAGCGGACGAATATTTCGGCGTAAAGCAGAGGATCTACGTAAGCGGCGCAAGAGTTTTATCCACCGCCCGCGAAAGATACAGCATAACGGAGAATGTCAGCGAGATAATAAGAATGTACAATCCCGGCATTGAAAATACCTTATTAGAAGAAATTACAGCAGCTCCAGCCGTTGAAGCTTTCCCGCAAAAGATCAACGGCGGGGATGTCATTCTAAAAGTGACGTTCCCTATTCAAACTCACGGCGTAGCCTCATTAGTCGGCTTGGATAATACAATAGGACTTAACGACTTTAGGAATTGCTTCAAGATTGTTTATCGCAATAATGGCACTATTTCCGACTTTAGAACCGCTAACAATCTTATCTATGCCGGCATTACCAATATTGAATATGCCATGGAAGGCACAATTCCCGGTACTACCGATAAAAATGAAACATATTATAATGTAATCTACATCACGCTTGATTCAAACTACCTTTACAACAATGCAAGCAAGAATCTTTATTTTCTTATCAACGACAAGTTCAAATACACCGCCCATTTCGTATTCGGCAACAGAGGCGCCTACATGTACGACAATTTCAGGCAATACAGCGCAAACCTGCCTTAATCAACAGCCAAGCGTCTAAACAAAAACAGGGAGCCTCGCTCCCTGTTTTTTTATGGGGCGGCTTTTACAGCTTTTGCGTCTCTAATATTTTTTTAGCTTCTTCTACCGGGATACCTTTATCTAAAAGGTCAAACACTGCAGCAATACCTCTAGCTTCACCTTCAGCAAAACCTTCTTCCTTTGCTTCTTCCTGCCAAACTTCTTTAGCGTCTTTCAGATTCCAGTCGGTAATCATCATATTAAATACCTCCGCGGCATATTTTTCCAGAAACTCCCTAAGTATATCACGTTCCCGGCAATCCTTAATAGCTTTTTTTAGCGCGTTTTCTTTGTTTTCATTTTCTTTGTAGTTGAATAACTTATTGAACACACTATTCTTGAAATTCTTTTCATTCATTTGAAACTCCATATAGATAGATTCAGCTTTCATAAAAAAGCTGTAACTATATATGGGGCGGGAGTGTTGAAAAGCTTGACTGAAAATGAAAAAAAGTGAAAATTATTTTAATTTGTTTGGTACCGCCGCCCGGCAGACGGCGGTACCTGAAGCCGCTACTTTGCTTCTTCGCGTAAGCCTTCGGAAAGATTGTTGTCGCTGATGTTTCTGATTAAGCCGCCGCCCTGATTGCGGTATTTTCCCGGGCTGATGCCTGTGTATGCTTTGAAAATTTTTGAGAACCAGCTCTGATCCTCGAAGCAGCAGCACGCGGCAATCTCAGCCAGGGACATATCCGTTTCAAGTAACAAACGGCTCGCCTTTTCTACCCGCAGCCTGTTCAGGTATTTGGACAGGTTTTCGCCCATCTCATCTTTGAAGATGGTGCTGAAATAGGGAGGTGAAAGGCCGGCCACGGCGGATATTTCCTTTAGGCTGATCTTTCTGGTGAAGTTTTCCATGATAAAATTTTCGGCTTTTCTCAGAGCTGCCGCATGCGGTATTCCGCGGAACGATGAAATCGTGCCCGATACCCTGTCGATAATATTATGTAAAATATCAGTTAATTCTTCAACAGATTTGGCTTCTTGAACCATTCTAAGGTTTTGACTGTTAATCTCCATAGAAAGGTTCCCGCTTTTTGCAGGGCTGACTTCAACTCTGGAAATAAGCACAACCAGCTCGATAACCCTTAATTGCACATATTTGAATTGCCCCGGATTTGTAAAAAACAGCATTGCCAGAAGCTCGTTAAGTGTTTTTTTGGCTTCGGCGCTCTCACCCTTGCGCAGGGCGGACATAAGCGTTTTTTCTTTTTCCAGCGGATAACCGAGCTTTTCAGCATTTGTTGGATGTTGGCGTTTTAATTCATCAATAATTTTTGAAATAGTCTCTTGTTGCTGCGCCCTTCGTTTTACAGTCTCGTGATAATCTTCGCTTCCGGATGATAGGGATTCCGCGCATAGCTGCATCATTTCCGCCAGGGATTGGGCTTTTTCCTCGTCCGCCCCTGGGAATGAATTGACGCGCTCCTTGAATTCTTCTTTTGGTATTTCGTTATTGCACATAACAAAAGTATCATCGCTATTTGCTAAAATGTCAACTCCTTTTTGCCCTTCCCGTGAAAAACCCGATCCCCTAACAGCCCCTGAAAATGTGCCGTCAGTGTATATGGGGCTGGTCCAAAAAAGCAGACCAAGGCTGCAATTATAGACGTGCCAGCCTCCTTTTCCGCTTGCTTCCTTTATCGCGTTAATGTGCATCTCATGGCACGGGAACGGTTCTAATGTTTTGCCGTTTATGCTGAATTTTCTGCAATAACGGCATATCTTCTTTTCAGGGCTGCATTCCTCGCCGTACTTGCCCGCTGGAAAATGGGGCGTATAAGAGCTGTCGTAAAGGCAAATACAGCTCCCCGTTGCCTGATTGTAATCAATCATAATTCTTGCCGCTTTTTCCATCATTCTTACGTTGGAACCGTTTGCAGACAAATTCACCTTGTAATTACTCATAATAACACCTGTTTTTTACCGGTTTAATCGTGGAAAACATCTTCGGCAACCATTCCGCGTTCCCTGTATTTTCCCGGAGTAAGACCGGTATTATTTTTAAAAATTTTTGAGAACCAGCTCTGATCCTCAAAACCGCATGATTGAGCTATATCGCAAATC
>WQRN01000025.1 GCA_009786715.1 Treponema sp. | reverse complement strand
AGTTTATGTCGTTGTTGGATAGCATCATTCAGAGTTTAGGTTTTTTAAAATTAACGCTAGGGCAGGGGATAATGATTCTGCTTGCGTTATTTTTTATGTATCTGTCGATAGTAAAAAAGTTCGAACCCCTTTTGCTTTTACCGCTTGCGTTCGGAATAATGCTTGCGAACCTTCCGATTGTAGGTCTTGGCGCTTATGATTATAATCCAAACGGCTTTAATGAGCTTGTAGGACAGCCTCTGCCCGAAGGCGCGGTTTGTAACGCGCATAAGCCTGGGGAGCCCTGTAATCATACATCATTCCTTCAAAACCTTATGAACTTCCTTTATACCGGTATTCGTATGGTTATATATCCGCCTCTGATATTCCTTTGCATTGGAACTATGACGGACTTCGGCCCGCTTATCGCGTCACCAAGAAGCGCTCTTATCGGTCTTGGCGGACAGTTAGGTATTTTTATAGCAATGGCGGTTTCATACTTTGTAGGCAACGCCCTTGCCCCGTTATTCCCGTTATTCGACGGATTTACGTTAAGGGAGGCTGCGGCTATCGGAATAATAGGAAGTTCCGACGGGCCGACGTCGATATTCACGGCAACACGCCTTGCGCCTGACTTACTGCCTGCGATTGCGATTGCCGCTTTCTCCTACATGGCGCTGGTTCCTTTTATCCAGCCGCCTATTATGAGGCTTTTAACAACGGATAAAGAACGCGTAATTGTAATGCCGGAACCCAAAAGAGTAACCCAGAAACAGAAAGTTCTTTTCCCGATTATTCTGGCTCTCGTTGTTCTTCTTCTCGTCCCCGCGGCAGGCGCTCTTGTCGCCATGTTGTGTCTTGGCAACTTAATAAGAGAATCTGGCGTTGCGGATCGTTATGTAAGAGCGTTCCAGAATGACTTTTTAAGTATATTGACATTCCTTGTCGCGTTAAGTATCGGGTCTTCCGCAACGGCGGCAAGGTTCCTTACGCCTCAGACTTTGATAATCCTCGCGAGCGGTTTATTAGCGTTTGCCTTCGGTACAGTCGGCGGCGTTCTTGTTGCAAAGCTTCTTTGCGTTGTAACCGGAGGAAAAGTAAATCCATTAATTGGTAACTCAGGCGTTTCGGCGATGCCGATGGCAGCGCGCATTTCGCAGAAGCTCGGACAAAAGTACAATTCGGACAACCACCTGTTAATGCACGCCATGGGCCCGATTGTTTCAAGTACGATTGGCTCCGCGATCATAGCGGGTATATTTATCTCCTACTTCGCAAAATAATATTAAGAAGTTCTCGCAGAGGCGCGAAGACCGCAAAGCTCGCAGAGAACTCTGCGTCCTTTGCGGTCTCTGCATCTTTGCGAGATGATATTTTTATATTTTTTTTTATCTGTCAGATTTCTTTTCGAAGTGGGAAAATTCTAAACTGAAGCTAGCCCTTCCCTGAGAGACGCTTCTTAGACTAGTCATGAAACCAAACATTTTTTCCATCGGTGCTTGAGCTTTTATTTCGTCTATGTCTGTTTTCGCGTTCATGCTTAGAATCTGCCCGCCTCTTTGAGTAACAAGACTCATAACCTCGCCTACAAAGTCGTGCGGGCTTGTTAAATCTACAGCCATGATAGGCTCAAGAAGGATAGGGCTTCCGCCTCTTGCAGCCTCGTCAAACGCCATGCTTGCGCAGGCTTCAAAGGCGAACTCGGTGCCTGTTTGCTCTGAATATTGAATACTTGTTACAGCCGCTGTTATGTCAATACAAGGGTACCCCATCACAATGCCGGATGAAAAAGCGCCATTTATGCCGCGCTCAACCGCTTCCAGGATTTCGCTTGGAATCTCGCTTCTTCCGCCGGGTTTGGCGGCATAAATATACTTGTTTCCGCTTCCTCTTTTTGCAGGCTCAACACGAAGAGTGATACCTGCGGCGTTTTCCTTACCGGCGATAATCCTTGAAAAGTTTTCAATATGTTCATTCGGCTTACTAATCGATTCGCGGTATGTTACCTGCGGGTTTCCGGCTTTCGCGCCTAGTTTAAATTCTTTTAAAATGCGCGTAACAAGAACGTCAAGATGAAGCTCTCCCATGCCGGAAATTATAAGCTGACCTGTCTCCTCGTTTTCTCTGATTGTAAAGGTTGGGTCTTCTTTGGAAAGAATCGCCAAAATGTCTTTTAATTTATCCTGATCTGATATTGTTTTTGGCTCTATAGAAACAGAAATTACAGGCTCGGGGAACTGCATCTTTTCAAGCACTACAGGCCAGCCTTCGCTTCCAATTGTGTCTCCGGTTTGAGCGAGCTTCATCCCGATTATAACTCCGATGTCTCCTGCGTTAAGGCTGTCCAACGGATCAGATTTATTCGAGTGCATTCGCAAAATTCTGTTTGCCCTCTCGCGTTTTTTCTTTCCTATGTTATAAACCGATGTGCCCGATTTAAAAGAGCCTGAATACATTCTTACATAACAAAGAGAGCCTGCCTCCCTGTCATTTTGAATCTTGAACACAAGGCCAAGAGGCTGGCCTGAAACATCGCAGGGTATATTTATATCTTCCTCTTTTTTTAAATTGTGCCCTACAGCCTGTTTTGTTTCGTTAGGTGCAGGAAGGAAATCTACAACTGCGTCGATAACAGGCTGAACACCGATATTGCGCCTTGACGCGCCGCAGAACATTGGAAGTATTTCTCTTTTAATAACCGCTTTTCTAAGCTCAGCTTTTATTAAAGAAGGAGGTATCTCTTCGCCTGCAAGATATTTTTCTGTAATTGAATCTGAAACGCCTGAAAGAGCGTCTATAAGTTTTTCGCGCCATTCCTTTGCGGCCTTTTCGTTATCTGATGAAATATCAGTTATTATTAAATCGTCGCTGTCATGAGGGTAGCGGACTTCCTTCATTTCGATTAAATCAATAGCGCCTTCGAAAGAACCTTCTTTTCCAAGCGGTATTTGAAGAGCCGCCGTGTTAATTTTTAATTTATTTTTTACATCTTCAAGTACAAAATAAAAATCCGCCCCGGCTCTGTCCATTTTATTAACATAACCTACGCAGGGTACATTGTATCTCCGCGCTTGCCGCCAGACAGTTTCTGTTTGAGGCTCAACTCCGTGAACCGCGTCAAAAATCGCGATAGCGCCGTCTAAAACGCGAAGAGACCTTTCAACCTCGGCTGTAAAATCCACATGCCCGGGAGTGTCGATTATATTTATCTGATATCCTTTCCAGTAAGTAGTAGTAGCCGCGCTCTGGATAGTGATGCCTCTTTCCTGTTCCTGTTCCATCCAGTCCATAATTGCTTCGCCGTCATCAACCTCGCCGATACGGTGGCTTTTACCGGTATAAAAGAGAATTCTTTCTGTTGTTGTCGTTTTACCGGCATCGATATGCGCCATGATGCCGATATTACGCATTTTTTCAAGCATGGGTTATTTTAGATAAGATAATGAAAATGATCAATGTATTGACAATTCATAACACATGTATGGTATAATTTCTCCGTAATGAGTAAATATATAGTTAATCTATCAGCTATAAATCCCAAAGAAGAACACCGTAATACACCGGCAGTTGAAGTAATGGTCGATACCGGATCAGAATTGTCATGGCTTCCTAAAAAGCTGTTGCTGGAGGCCGGAATAGCACCGCGAGGAACAAAGCGTTTCTTAACAGTCACTAATGAAACAATAGAGCGAGAGTACGGCTATGCAATTCTTAAATCTGAAGGTTATTCAACTAATGACGAAATTGTTTTCGCTGAAGATGGCGATATGTCAATTTTAGGAGTACGAACGATTGAAGGCTTTGGCGTAATGGCAGACAATATTGGTCATCGTTTTGTCGCGACAACAACTCTTGCTGTGTGATTATCTTGATATATAGCCACCGCTGTCAAAATATTTATTAAAAATCAATAAAAAGAACGGTGAAAACTTTAATAAAAACTCTGAAATCCCTTGTAATATATTTTCAAAATGGGTATTATTTTAGTAATGACAGAAATAAGCGACATAATTGGCATAAAAAACACCATGTTAAAACCTCAATATACTTTTTTCGCTATGTCCATCTGCTCACAAGGAGAGGCTATATTCTCACAAAAAGCGGTAATAAGCCCAAAAGAGGCTTTAGAATATGTTAAAAGGAAGGATTAAAATGAAAAATTCAATCAAAACTTTAGCAATTATCGCCATTACCGCGATAATCACATTGGGAATGGCGGCTTGCGCGTCACTTACGATTGTAAGCGTTGATTGGGACTCTCTGAAAGGACCGAGCAAGGTCAGGCAGTACTACAATGTTAGTACAACCGAAGTTTCAGTCTATGCCAACTACAAAGACGAAAGCCGCAAGGAAGTAATATTTTTTTCAACCGCTCATGACAGAGACAAGACAGGCATTCAAACCGTAACTGTAACTATATCCGGTCAGGGAACAGGCACTTTTCAGACCGAAGTAATGGAATTGACCGGTATTCGCGTTGATAGATCGCCGACAAAAACAACTTACACTGAAGGTGAAGGAGCCGATTTGGCGGGGATTAGGGTGATGGGATCGTGGAGAGATTTTCCTGATGCGGAAATTTCAGCTTCTCAAGTAACTGTAACCAGTTTTAATTCGGGATCGGCAGGAAGTAACAGGCTTGTTACTATTGACTACAAAGGGAAAACAGCAACATTCCCTGTTACTGTAATAGCCGCGGCGCCTGCACCGACAACAACAACAACGCCAGGTACACAACAGCCTACACAACCCGTGCAGACTGGATATAACCCCTCGCCTAATCAACCATCGCCTTTAGGTTCGTGGGAAAGATCTTATCGTTTTAGTAGTAGTTATCTAACTACTACAGTTACATTTAATTCTAATGGAACAGGTATACAAGCAACCAGAAATAGGGAAACAGGCGGCGGATTTGATCTCGACTTTACATGGACTGCAAGCGGTAATAAGATTACTTTTAATTTCAGTAATGGAAATGTCTCGGTTTGTGTTTATAGCATAAGCGGCCCTACATTTACAATGGCACCTGAAGGAACGAATAACATAGAAACATTTACCCGCAAGTAGTCAGAAATAGCTTTAACACCGCGTTGCGGTGTTTACGATTAAATTTGCCGCTTTGAACCGATGGTTCACCGCGGCTAATTTAGAAAAACAGGCTCGTCTGTTTCATGTTCAGTTAATATGCTCGCGGATAATCGTTGATAATGAATTATGATCAATTCTTACAATCTTTGACTCACGTTCATAACTTTCCGTAGAATCGGAAGCATGAGCGGTGTTAACCATTACATTGCTGCCGAACTCTTTGCGAACTGTTCCTTCCGCTGCTTTCATTGGGTCTGTGGAGCCGAGAACATCGCGGATTTTGTTTACAGCGTTCTCGCCTTCGTAAACAATGATCATGCATTTAATATTACCTTTGTAGTCTAAATCTTCTGGGGAACTGTCGCCGGGACGTTTGCCGGACATAAATTCTACAATCTGATGGAATTGGTCTTTGGCGCATTCTGTTCCAAAGCATGTGCCCAAAACTTCAGCAGACTCTTTGCTGATTTTAAATTTAAATTCTTTTTCGAGAAGTTCAAGCGCTCTTTCTCCGAAACTGGCGGAAAGTTTGTCTTTAAGAATCGGCTCTACAGGGCCGTAGAAATCTAAAGCTTGTCTTAGCGTGAAACGGTGAACCTTTATTCCGATTATTCTTAAACCGGTACGCGAGAACATATCGATAATTGCGCCGGGACGCGATGAATTGTGTTTCCAGTTATCGGGTTTAATTATTACAAGGGTTTTCTCTATTTTTGACGGGTCGGGATGAACAACATTGCGTACAAGGTTTTCTATTCCTTCAAGAAATTCCGCGAACATTAATAAATCTTTGTTTGCTTCTTCCTGACTCCTAGGAGTGAGAACCGCAGGTTCAAAATAACGCACATCGTTTGGATTGTCGGCGGAAAAAATAAGGTCCGAATATGTGTCGCGGATTGTTTCTCCCGCAAGAGCGTCAACTTCCACATGCTGAGTATATAAATGACCGCAGGCTGTAAGAAGTTTTTCGCAGGGGTTTTCTCCTCTGAATAAAAGTAAAAGCGTTCTATGAGGCCTTCCGCCCGACGGGCCCAGATAGTTTTGAATATAATCAGCTAATAGAACCAATTGATTCTGCGGAGCGCGCGCTCTAAGCGAGTCCGCGTACTTTGTAGCGAATTCCTGATCCGGCGCAAAAATCTGAGCGCCCACCAATTCTAGATCCGTTCTCATCAAAAGCCGGGAAAGAACACCCCCAGTCCTGCTTTTTGCAACTGTATAAGGAGTCACAAGCACATAAGATAAACCAATACTCATATTGCTTTTATATTAACCTATAGGAAAAAATATATCAATCAGTAATAAGTAGAAACATTTAGCCCCTAGGGGAATCGAACCCCTCTTTTAAGATTGAGAATCTCATGTCCTAACCGATAGACGAAGGGGCCTATCTTGAGATGAATATATCAATTATTATGCCGATGGTCAATTACTCGCCGTGGTAGTCAATTAGCGTTACTACAGGCGTCGGGTCAAGTATTTTTTTATAATTAAGAAAAGGCAAGCCTACGACTCCAAAGATGCTTGGCACTTCAGCGCCGCCTTCGATTATAAGAGAGCGAGCCGCGTTTAAAGTGCCGCCTGTCGCGATTAAATCGTCTGTTAAAAGAACGCGTTTGCCTTTTGGGACATCCGCGCAGTGGACTTCGATTTCTGCCTGCGCGTATTCAAGATCGTATTTTTTGGAAAGTGTAACGCCGGGGAGTTTTCCCTTTTTACGGATTGGAATTACCGGGATGTTCATTTCGTAAGCGTAAGCGGCAGCGAATAAAAAGCCGCGCGCTTCGATTGCGGCGACCGCTTCAATGTTCTGGTCTTTGTAGATCTCCGCCATTTTTTTAATGCAGTATCTGAACGCGTCAGGCGCGCAGAGGATGCTTGTTATATCGTAAAATAAAATGCCTTTTTTTGGGAAATCGGGAACCTTTCTTATGTAGTCGTCCAGATTTATAGCCGTCAATTTATTTTAACAACCCTTTTACCCATTTATTTATGTCAGATTCCTGATAATCGCCGTCCAGGGAAAGCAGAGTTTCTCCCTGAGCCGCTTCGCTGTCTTTTAAAATATCGCCAAGATATTTAAGCGCTTTTTGACTGGTGGAAAAAACCGCGCATTTTCTGGATGCGAGATTTATATGAGCCAGCATTTCTTCAAGATAGGAAAATGAAGGAGGATTAGGATTTTCCGCGCCAAGAAAGAAAATGTCGGCAGGGAAAAGATCATTTCCAGCAAATTTATCCGCTTGATAAATGTTAACAGAAAAACCGGCAAGAGCTTGTTTAATCGGCTTTGCAAGCGACTCGATTGATTTAGTACCGTCTGTAATAATTATTGCTTTCTTGCTCACTAGAATATCCTATATTAAAATATTTCAAATGTCAATCATTGCCCTCGGTTCCCATACCCTGAACCGAGTAATTTACAATTGCCCAGAAATTGTCCTGTTTTTCCAGGAAATATCTGTAAAGTCTTAATTCTGTAAAGTTGATCATCCTGTACTTCTGCATTACAGTGACTGTGCCTTCGTTATTATTATATTCTGTTCTTAAAATTTCAAAAGTAGTGGGAGTCATAACGATATCGCCGTCAATAACAGAGTTCTGAAGGTTCTTTCTGTAATCGGCAATCATCCGTCTGCGGCCTTCTTCGTTCTCAAGATTGTATCTTCGGCTTTGAAGAGCGTCCCTTCTCAGCATGGATTCAACATCAAGGTACAGGAAAAATCTTTCCCATTGGGATTGCTGGCGGCTTATAAGCATATATGAAACGACTTCGTCGGGGGGAAGATTCTGGCGCACCAGAACAGCGCCTGTAGCGATGTCCATCTCAACTGGCAGTCCGTCCTGACCCTGAATAACGGCAGGACGAAGATTGAGGCTTAAATAGTTGGATTCTAGAGAGAAGGATTGAATCCCTGAAATGCTCGATTTAAACAGCTCAGGGTAAACTCTGGCGCGTATTCTGAAAGAGCCGCTCTGGCTGAAACTCACGTAGTTTCTGATATCTTCGACAAACGAAAATGACTCGCCGCTTTCAATGGCGATTTCACGGAAAAAAACCTGGCTGTTTTGCGTTCTCTTGCGAAGCAGGGAATCCGCCATTGGAAGAGATCTGTTTGCCATAGACCTTATATCAAAATCGACCGAAAAAGCCCGATCGTCCGCGAGTTTAAAACGGTAGGGGGAAGGACTGTTATTGGTGATGGTGATTTGTATAAAAATGGGATCGGATTCAACATAATAAATCCGCCTGTCAAAAAAACGAATGTTAAATTCTACTCTCCCGTCCGCCGCTTCCGCAGAGTACAAATAAGGCAGGCACGCAAAAACAAGAAGAATACACGCTAAAAACCTTGCTAAATTTTTCATTTTCACTCCCTCTATGGGTGTTCACAATGAACACACTTCTATACTATAGTAATCGGTAGAAACACATGAATACCTTATCATTTCCTGATATTTTGCGGAAAATCAACGATTCTCCTTCCGTTTCTGACATGTTTTTGGCTGTAAAAAACGCCGAATTTCCCGTAGAAATCGAAGGAAGCGAAGGCTCCCTCAATTCTCTTATTATAGCGCAAATTTTTAAATTATCAGGAGGTCAAATCTTTGTAATTGTTCCGCATGAGGATACGGCGGACAGTTTAATGCTGGATTTGGCTCACTCAGGCATATCATGTATAAAATTCCCGTGGTGGGGAAGTACGCTCTACAGGGAACTTACGCCGCAGGCGGCTGTTTTCGGCGAAAGGGTAAAAGCGTTAAGCGATTTGGAAGATCATATCGGTATTGTGATAATCCCGCAAAGAGCGCTTCTGTCTCCGATGCCGCCTGCAGAATATTTAAAATCGCTTTTTATTACATTAAGGCCAAAAGGAAAAATAGATACGGTATCGCTTGCGAAAACGCTTGTTTCATACGGTTATACAAGGGTGCCGCGCGTTACGGTTCACGGCGAGTTTGCTCTTCGCGGAGAGGTACTGGATATTTTTATGGGCGGCGATGAGCAGGCGCAAAGAGTGCTTTTCGATTTTGACACGGTAGAGAGCATAAAATATTTTGATCCTGTTATGCAAAATACAGGAAGCGAAAAATTAAAAGAACTTGTTATCCGTCCGATGAAAGAAGTTGTCTGGACAGACGAGCGGATTAAAACGCTTGAAAAAAAACTTTCATCGTGCAGGGAATTCTCGGACGGCGGCAAAGCGGTTATCGAAGAGCTTTATTTGCGCCGCTATGTAAAGGGCGAAGAGATGTTTTTTCCCCTTGCTTTTGAGAAACAGGGAAGCCTGATAGAATACGCTCTTACTTCTTCAAATAAAACATTGGTATTGCTCGACAGGGAAAGACTTGAAAACACTCATGAAAGTTTAATCCGCGAATATCAAGGATTATATTCCCGTTCAATAAGAGATAAATGCGAATATCCGCTGCCTGAGCGCCTTCTTTTAAATTTTAATGATTTATTAAACGCTTATTTAAAAAAATCCGCAAGGATTGTTTCGTTAAGATCGATTAAAACAGCCGCTAAAGAGGGAGTTTCTTTTTTTGAACTTCCCTGCGAACCTGCTCGCAGTTTTTTCGGCAACATTAATTATTTAAAAGAAGAGTTTGCGTCTTTGCTTTGCGGAGGCTGGAATATTACAGTCGCGGCGGAGTCGGAAGTACAGGCAGACAGAATTAAAATGATCCTGGAACCGGACAAGCAGTCAGCCGCAAAAGACGGTTCACGCAAGGCGTCAGATAACAGGCTTTCAATTACGGCAAATCCTCTAACAGCAGGTTTTTCGCTTCCTGATATCAAGTTTATGCTTGTGCAGGAAAATGAAATTTTCGGCAGAAGGAAAAGAGCGCCGCATTCGCTTAAAACTGCAAGATCAAGGCCGATTGATACATTTGTTGAAATAACCCCCGGCGATTATATTGTTCATGTAAATCACGGTATCGGTCTTTTTAAGGGGATTGAGCGCCTTAACGCTCTTGATAACGAGAGAGACTACATTAAAATTGAATACGCCGGCGAAGAAACTGTATTTGTGCCTGTTGAACAGTTAAATCTTGTACAGCGTTACATTGGAAATGAAGGGCAGCCGCCGCGGCTTGATACCCTGGGATCCAAGAGCTGGGAAAACAGGAAAGGAAAGGTAAAAAAATCTGTAGAAGATATCGCGGAAAAATTAATAGAGTTGTATTCAAAACGAAAACAGGCTCAAGGGTTCGCGTTTCCAATTGACACAGAATGGCAGACAATGTTCGAAGCCGCCTTCCCGTTTGAGGAAACGGAAGATCAATTAAACTGCATTCAGGAAATAAAAAACGATATGGAAAGTTCCTCTCCAATGGACAGGCTTGTCTGCGGAGACGTCGGTTACGGGAAAACGGAAGTCGCTCTCAGAGCGTGTTTTAAAGCTGTTATGGGAGGCAGACAAGTCGCGTTTTTGGCGCCTACAACGATTCTGGCGGAACAGCACTATGAAAATTTTATGGAAAGATTTTCGCGTTTTCCTGTGAATGTCGCCATGCTCTCGCGTTTTGTGGACAGAAAAAAAACGCGTATAATTCTTGAACAGTTAAAAAAAGGCGAAATTGATTTATTAATCGGCACGCACCGCATTATTCAAAAAGATGTAATATTTAAAAACCTAGGGCTTATTGTAATAGACGAAGAGCAGCGTTTCGGCGTGAAGGATAAGGAACGTCTTAAAGAATTAAAAACAAACGTAGACTGTCTTACGCTTTCCGCGACGCCGATTCCGCGCACGCTTCATATGAGCCTTGTAAAAATACGCGATATGAGCCTTTTGGCAACAGCTCCTCCGGGAAGGCACCCAATCGAAACATTTGTGGACGAATATGATGATTTTTTAATCGCGCAGGCGATAAGGCGCGAAGCGGAAAGAGGAGGACAGGTTTTTTTTCTTCACAATAGAATTGACACATTACGCGATACAAGGCTTAAGCTTGAGCGCCTTGTCCCGGAAATGCTGATAGAAACAGCGCACGGCCAGATGGACGCGCAGGATCTTGAAGATGTTATGCGCCGTTTTATCCACGGCGGTTTTCATGTTTTAGTATCCACTACAATTATAGAAAACGGAATAGATATTCCAAATGTTAATACGATAATAATCGATCGCGCGGATATGTACGGCGTTTCGCAGTTATACCAGTTAAGAGGAAGGGTAGGAAGATCGGATCGCGTAGCTTACGCGTATCTTTTTTACCCGGAACAAAAATCGCTTACTGAAATCGCGATGAAAAGACTTCAGACAATTTCAGATTTTACGGAACTTGGTTCAGGTTTTAAGATTGCCATGAAGGATATGGAAATACGCGGAGCCGGGAACCTGCTTGGAAGAGAGCAGTCCGGGGATATTTATTCTGTTGGTTTTGATCTTTACATTAAATTGCTGGATGAAGCCGTAAGACGCCTTGAAGATTCCAATTATGAGGCAGAAACAGAACCGCTCTTAGAGCTCGAATATTCGGGTTTTATTCCAGATACTTACATTGACTCCGCACAGGAAAAAATGGAAGTTTATAAAATGATTGCCGCTATAAGAGAAAAAGATGACTTGGAGAAAGTTTACTCTGAATTAATTGACAGATTCGGCCCTCTTCCGGATGAAGCCGCTTCTTTGCTTTCCCTCGCGGAGATTAGAATAATATGCCGCCTGCTTGCGGTATCTTCGCTTAAGGAAAGATCCGGCATTGTAAGAATTGAATTCGCAAAAGTTGCGCGCGTAAAAGTTGAAAGACTTGTAAGGCTAATGCAGGAATCTAACGGCAAGGTGAAACTTGATCCTAAAAAGCCGAATGTGCTTCTTCTTGCGGCAGGAAGTATCGGCTTGAAAGAAAAGAGCGAGTTTTTACGGGAAAAATTGTCGTCTTTAGCCTAAAAAAAAGACCGGCAGCAGCCGGTCTTTTTGAAATAATAAATTCTAATATGAGTAGCCTACGGAAAACATTACCGCGGTGTTAAAAAGATTTGTTTTATTAGAAACTCCGATTAAATCGCTGAGGATCGCGTTATAATGAAAGGCGACTCCCGCAAAAAGACCCGGAACATAAGATGTTGTAAACTTAAGTCCTGCTTGGACAAAAACGCCTAAACCATTAAATATGTCTCCAAAGGTGTCGGTATCATCATAATAATTATAACTGGGGTAATTTGAAGGATCATCTTTGTTTATGCCGTAGTACTCATGTACTGTATAACTGAGGCCAAGTTTGAAACTGGGAATTAACCCAAATTCTCCGATAGGAACAGGAATATTTAAACTGTAGCCAAACCCTACGTTAAAGAAATTTTCAGGCGCCCAGAATATATTAACAGCGACATACGATATAAAAATAGAAGCGTATAAGGCCGCAGGAGCTCTGTCAAAGCATAACGCGACTCCGGCTTCAATTGAAAAACCGGGATCAACTATAAGACCTGCCGCGGTTATTCTTTCTTTCTCTCTTTTTTGAATAAGAGTTTGATCTCCTGAGGCTATTGTTCCGAAACTTTTAATGCGCCAGTTTCCGTATTCGCGGATCCAGACAGAGGATACGTCTTTGCCGCTTATTGAAAATATAACTGTATATTCCTCTCCCTCTCCTATTACATCTTTTACTTCGGCTCTAATTACGCCGGAACCTCTAAGGCTGCTTTCAATTGTCCACGCGACGGCAAGTCCCATAGCGCCGATTATACTTTCGCGGCTGCGCTCTATAAATGTGCGAATAACAGATCTGGACGCTTTAGTGCGCATTTCCTCAAACGCGTATTCGATATTTTCACCTACGCATACTGTCGAAAGAAAGTCGTTTATATGAGTAAAAACAGCCTGATTGGCGCCTAAACCCTGTATGAATTTATTAACGCGTTCGTCAAGGGCCGCTCTGTATGTTGCAGGTCTTGGATTAAGAGCGTTATTTATAAAAGTCTGAAGAGTAGCTACAGGAACCGAATAGTTTGCGGCTTGTCTTCCTGTTCCGCTTAGGGTGTTAACGCCGGCTACAGCGTAACCCGAAGGAGCGTTTCTAAGAGGCACCAAAAGAGGACCTCCTGAGTTTCCGCTGTCTACCTGCGCCGTATGCTGGATATAAGGTCCTAACATGGTATTATCATCGAAACTTTTCGGAAACCTTACGGAAGCGTTGGATATCATACCGCGTCCGAACTGCCAGATGGGAGTCATTCCCAATCCGGGAAATCCGGCGGAAAAAGCGTCTTCGCCTTCTTCTACGGTTCTTGTAAGAAGGGTAAGCCCCTGTGTAACAGGAGGTCTTTGTCCGGCAGGAAACGCGAGAAGGGCAAGATCCGCGGCTTCATCAGTTGCGATAATTTTAAGATTATCAATTCTTATTTTTGTTTCATCCGCACGTTCAAATGTAATTGAAACAGTATGCGCCTGTGCGACAACATGGTTATTTGTAATAATATAATAATTGCCGCGATCCGCGTAAAGGAAACCGGATCCAAACGCGCCTCTTAGAATGAGGTCTATGATTTTAACGCTTTCAGATTCTCCCTGTTTTTCGTATTCATTTTTCGCGTTTTCAAAATACGCTACCATGCCGGGATGATAGGTTTGATTGATTAAGCCTACATAGTCACGTAATGCAGCCGCTCCTTGCTGAGCGAAAATACCGAAAGGAAGAGCGGTAAATAATGCGATAAATAAAATATAAAAGCGTTTCATCCAATACTCCTAGGCTTATAGAATACAATAATTTTCAAGTTAATGTCAATTATTTACCTAACGCCTGGGAATTCCAGGTATACTCGGCAAAGCGCCGCGTATTGTCTGCTCGGCCTGCTGTGTTGCCTGATTGGCCGCTTCCGATGCCATATTATTTAATCTTTGTTCAAATTCGTTCTTTTTGGCGTCTAAGGCGCTCTTCATCTGATCCATTGCGGAGCTGTCTCCCTTTACAGTCTTTAACAGCAAATCAACCGACTCTTTGGAATCAAACCTATCGCCGATATATTCATCAATCTTTTGACGCATCATATTTTCAATGTCATCCATTGCCTTTTTTGCGTACGAGTCAACAAAGCTGCGAAGCGCGCGGCCGAAAAGATCGGCGATATTTGTAGTTAAGTTAAAATCATCATTCCTGCCGGTATTATGAGCGTATTGAATTCCTAAATTGACAGTTCCGGCTTCCCTTACCGCGGTGTCAATAGCCTGGGCGATTGTTCCCTGCGGATCTACAACCCTTGGCTGCATAATCTTCACATCGCCTCCCGCGCTGAAACTGCCGTCGGGTCTGCCTTTTAAATTAATAGCCATATCAGCGTTGCCGTTAAATCCGTTTACGCCGATGCTTTTAAGATCATCGGCGAGGCTTACGGGAAAACCGTTTCCAGTCATGTTAGCGGAAAATCGTTCCTGAGGATCCGTTCTGAAATCGGCGGTGCCTTTAAAAGCGACGTTCCTGTTTAAAACGCCGCCGTCTTCTGAAAGACCTAAATTCAAATAAACGGAAGAGTTATTTGTCTGTCTGTAAGTAAGATCCGGATCCGAACTAATGTTTCCAAGATCAAACATCCAGTTCCATGAATCAAGCGTAAAATCCGATGCGATTTTTCCTAGGTAAAAAGACGGGTATGCGGCAGTGGGGTAGTGTACTGTTCTGCCCTTGAAGGTAATCTTTTTTTCTTTTTTTGGTTTGCTTTCTTTTGGCTTTGACGCGGACTGCGCTTTTAATTTTTCAAGAGCATCAAGAGCCATCAATCCGTAATCAAGATACTGTTCTGCTGTATTCGAAAGCATGTCGCGTATAAAAGGTTCTACCGCGCTGAATGCCGCTCCGCTTCCAAGATCGATATAGGATTTTAAATGATTAATATCGTTTTCAAGAGAACTGCGCGCATTCTGTTCAAGGCTTATCGCCGTGTTTACGTCAGTTTCAAGTCCGTTCACAATCGTTTTTACATCGTTTGTAGCGGCCTGAACCGCGTTAGTAGCCGCGGTTACATCCTGAATTGTTTTTCTTATTGTTTCAACGTCGCGAAGAGTGCTTACATTAATATTTAAAAGAGGCTGAGATACAGACTGAAGTTCGCTAACTCTTGCGGTGGCATTCTCGACATTGCCCTTCCATTTCTCGGATGTTTCGTTATACGCGTTGATAGCCTCATCATATAATTTTGGAGTGTTTAATTTATCAAACTCCTGGGCAAGAAGATCGTTTGCGTTGAAATTTTTAAGATCGATAAGAGGCGGCGCGTCTGATTTTTCCTTAGCCTTTTTTTCTTTCTTAGGCTTTCCTTCAATCGCGCCTGATGTTTTTCTCTCTGTGCCGAAGCGTATTGTATCAGCTTTAACCCATTCAATGAAAATTTTTCCGCGGAGAACCGCCTGCGGTTTTAATTTAATTCCTGTTTTGCTCATTTGAATCAGGTTTGTCATCGGGCTGTCGCGGTTTGCGATCGTAAGACCGGATATTGATATTTCAAATTTGGAAAGCGAAAGTCGAAAGTTATCTACTTCGGATTTAGCTTCGAATATTGACTCAAGCGCAATTTCTACCGCTTTTTCAAGAAGAGGGTTTGCAAAGATTACAAAGAAGACTGCAATTGCGCCTACAATTGCGGCAGCGAAAATCATAGGGATTATCTTAACCGCGCCCTTTCGGTTCATCCTTATTATTTTTAATAAGTTCTTTATTTTTTTAACATCCGCTTTTGATAAGTCGCCGCGGATAAAATAAAAATCATCCTTTTTTTCAAAACAGTTTTTAAGGAAACTGTTATCCTGCGGATGCTCAATATATTTTAAAAATCTTTTTTCGAAGGTTGTTTTTTTAAGAGGTTTTCTGAAAACCATAGGCGGCTTTCCGGGTTTTTGCGGCTTTTTATTATTAGACGGATCTTTTTTCATGTGCCGCTCCTTAACGCTTCATCGCTTTATCAATCATCGAAAGAAGCGGAAACTTCCCAATTGCTTTAACAATTTTGGACTGCCTTATTTTTGGAGCAATGCGGTTACGGTAAAGCGGAATAAATGCCATAAGGAGAACATATACGGGAATCCACAGGATTATGCCTGCAGCAATCCCGCCCATTACAAGAGTGTTGTTGAAACCGGTAAAGGGCACAAAAGGCATATTGTACATTGTTGTGAATAAAGGCTGAAGCGGTTCTATTCCTGTAAGCACAAACCAGCCTAAAGCGTCAATTTGAAAAGCGAAAAGCGGAGAGAGTATTTTAAGAAACGCAAGCGCGGATATTTTTGACGCGTGGTTATGCGTGAAAAAGAATGAAATGAAGAAAATAACAATCCAGAAAATATTACCGGCGGGGATAAGACCTAACAGCGTTCCCCAGGCAAACCCAGCGGCAATTTGGCTTTTTTTAACATTGCCGTTTAAAGCTAATAGTAATTTTGCAATTCCTTTTATCAAAATTATCACCTCTTTGTATTGCTCTAAAAGTTGATTTTATGCTAGAATGGCTCAAATGTCAAATATTCCAGAACGAGCGGGCTTTTTTGACCGAATTCAATCTATAACAGAGAGATTTTTAACTTACAGGGCGGAAATTCGCCACGTAAAGAAAGAAAAACGCAAAGCAAAGAACCCTATTTTAGACTGGCTTGACGCTTTTTTATGGGCTGCTTGTATGGTTCTGCTTGCGAATCAATATTTAGTGCAAGCGTACAGAATCCCGTCGGGCTCGATGATAGACTCGCTTAATATCGGCGATCATGTTTTTGTTAATAAAATAGTTTACGGACCTGAGCTGCTGCCCGGTTTTATGAAAATACCAAGCCCTGTAAAACCCAAACAAAACGATATTATTATATTTGAAAATCCGTCTTATATTTCGAAGGGAACTGTTTTTGATGTCGCTCAAAGAATAATATACATGCTCACTTTAACTCTAGTGGATATTGATAAGGATGAATCAGGGGATCCGAGAGTTCATTTTTTAATTAAAAGAGCGGCGGGGAAAAGCGGAGATCATTTCATAATGGAAAACGGCGATATGAAAGTTCGTTTTGCGGGTGAGAGTGATTGGATTGATGAAACAGATTACATTGCGGCAAGAGGATGGAATCACAACATAAACAGATTAATGAAGAAAGAGCAGTATACAAACCTTAAAGCTTCGGCGCAGGCGGCGGCATGGATGGATTTGGGGTTTACTCCTTCAGATAAATTGATGGAGAGCGCATCCAGTACAAAAGATGTCCGTTTCCCCGATTATCTTGCGCATGAAAAAACAAGACTTGAAACCCTGCGAAGAATGTCAGTTCATGACAGCCGTTACGCGTCTCTTTACGCCAAACACCGCCTTGGCTGGTATGTGCCGGAAGGAAGAATTTTTCCGATGGGAGATAACCGGGACAATTCAAGAGACGGCCGCTATTTCGGTCCTGTAAAAGTATCAAAAGTTCTCGGCAGGGGAATGATAATTTATTGGCCGCTTTCAAGAATTGGAAAAATTAAGTAGGAAAGCATGTTTGATAAATGGACGCAGTATTCATACGCGGAACAAAAAAAACAGCGTTACAAGCTGTTAAGATTTATTTTTATATTTTTGGTTTTTTACATAGCGTTTAACTGTTTCATAGCCTTTTTCTTTTCTTCGTGGGCTGTGAATAACAATACAATGCAGCCTGGTTTAAACTCCGGAGACAGGCTGATTTTTACATCTTTTTCGCCGCCGTGGATTCGCGATAACAGCGAAAAAAGCCAGTTTTTTAAACGAGGCAGCATTGTGTTAGTTGATATGGGCCGTCAGAAAGAAAAAAAAATGCCTCTAAAAATACTTGACGGCGTTGTAAGATTTTTTACAGCCCAAACTGTAAGCATTTTTTCTTCGGAAGGGCAGCATTATATTAAAAGGGTGATTGGCCTTCCCGGCGATGAGATTTCAATGAGTAATTACGTGTTTAAGGTTAGAACCGCGGGGAGTTCATACAGCCTTACCGAATATGAACTTTCCGAAAAACCATATCTTCCTTACATTCCGCAGACGTCAGATTTATGGAACGATCAGCTTCCTTTCTCGGGAAGCATGGATACAATACTGCTTGGACCAGGCGAATGTTTTGTTGTTTCAGACGATCGCAGCAATACAAATGATTCGCGCACATGGGGAAGCGTGCAGACATCTTCTATAACGGCAAGAGCTGTTTTAAGATTCTGGCCGATTTTAAAAATGGAACTTTTTTAAAAATTGAATTCCGGTTATTCGCTTTACATTCATATTCCTTTCTGCAATTCCTTCTGCGATTACTGTGATTTTTATTCAATTACAACTGAAAATAAAAACGATGATTATATAAACGCGTATTTATCGGCTCTTGTAAAAGATATTAAAAATCAAATAACGCGTTTTTCCGTTAAAAATATTGTAACAGCATACATCGGAGGCGGTACTCCTTCTGTGCTGGGGAAAAAGATTTGCTTTTTACTTGATGAACTTAACAAAATGGCGTGTTTCAAACCGGCAGAGTTTACAATTGAGGCGAACCCTGAATCGATAACCGGGGATTTTTTACATCTGTGCCAGGACAGCGGAATAAACAGGTTAAGTCTTGGCGTTCAAACGCTGCATGAGCCTTCCAGAAAGGCGGTAAACAGAAAAGGAGAACTGAAAATAATCGAGGAGAATATCGCGCTTGCGGCAAAATATTTTAAAGATTTAATATCATTCGATCTTATCGCGGGTTTGCCTTATCAAAACGATGAAATACTTATCAGCGATATTAACCGCCTTGTTTCCTATGAACCTTCTCATTTTTCGCTTTACAGCATGACTATAGAAGACGGAACCGCGTTAAATGAAAAAATTAAAGACGGAATAATTACGATTGAGGACAGAGATAAAACTGATTCAATTTGGCTTTGCGGAAGGCAGGCGATAAAAGAGTATGGTTATAAACAGTATGAAGTTTCCAATTTTGCGAAAGAAGGCAGGGAATGTGTTCACAATATGCGCTATTGGCAGATGAACAGCTGGATGGGAGCCGGCGCCGCTGCCTGCGGAACAATAATTAATAATAACGGAACGGCAAGGCGTTTTAGTTACGCAAGTGATGTTGACGCATATATTAAAAATCCGTCTATAGACGCCGCTTTTACTGAAGAAATTAATAAAGATACATTTATGAAGGAGTCTTTGATGATGGGATTTCGCTGTTTGGAAGGCCCGAATCCGAATGTTTTTTTTAATCGCTTTGGAATTTCAATAGAAGATTGTATTTCAAATACGCTTTTAAAATATAAAGAAAGAGATAAAATGATGTTTTTAAACAGTTTTTTAACGGAAGCTTTCAGCGAAATAGACAATCTGAAATTATGAGTTTAATTCGGCGTCGCTTTTCCTTAAATACCGGGGGCCTGAAAAAAGGAATTCACTGTTATCGTTTCTAAAAATATTTCTTTCCCGCGCGATTAATACTAACTCTCCGGCATAACCGTCTTTTTCATTTTTTATAATAAAGTCATTTTTACGCTCATCTGAAACTGCGGCAAAAAAAGAAGATGAGCCTGGGCCTGTCAATATTATTTTTTTATTTTCCTTTTCTTTTAAACCGCTGAGAAAATTTATAATCTGCGAATAATCTCCGTCGCCGTCATGGCAAAGACGTTTTTCTTCGCGGAAGAACGCGTAAAACCACGCGTTTTTTCTTGCGTCAGTCAGAGTTAGAATAATATCACTGTCTTTAAATCCGTACGCAACGCAGTCAAATGTTGGTATCGCGGCGAAAGGAATGGAAAGCGAAAGAGCGAGCCCCTTAGCGATTGAATAGCCTATTCTAAGTCCTGTAAAAGAGCCGGGGCCTTCCATGCAAAGAACGCCTTCAAGATCCGAAGGTTTTAATTTCGCTTCTTTAAAAAGACTGTCTGTTAATTCCATAACAAGTTCTGAATGTTTCATTGCGGTGTTTATTTGCGCATAATGAATTGTTTCATCGTTTAAAAGAGCGGCTGAAAGAACAGGACTGAATGTGTCGAGTGCAAGCAGTTTCATAAGCTGTCCAATCCTTTAACCGTTATCTCTCTTGATTCGCTTTCCGTAATATTCAGCGTAACTGTTATTGCGTTTTGCGGTATGGATTTAATAATATTGCAGCTCCATTCAATAACGCAAATTCCGCCTGAGTTGATTATTTCATCGCCGCCTATATCTTCAAATTCTTTTTCATCTTTTAATCTGTAAGCGTCTATATGATAAAAAGAGAGAGAGTTTTTTAATTCATATTCATTAATAATTGTGTATGTCGGGCTTGTAAGGTTATCTGTAACCCCCAACGCGCAGGCGATTCCTTTTGCAAGGCAGGTTTTTCCGCTTCCAAGCGTCCCAACCAGAGCTACAACAGAGCCGGTGCAAAGAGACGAGGCAATCCGTTTTCCTAAATTAAAAGTTTCCTCAGGCGAATTGGAGAGGAAATTAAGAGGGCATTCCGCCGGCTGAATCAAGATCATTAATATACTGCTTTAATTCCTTTAAAACAGGAACCAAAGGATAATCAATCGCGTCGATAAAGGTTA
>WQRN01000024.1 GCA_009786715.1 Treponema sp. | reverse complement strand
TGATTTCTTACCCTCAATTTTACGATTTCGGGGAGGAACGGCTTGTTGATAAAATCAACCGCTCCGGCTTCAAGCAGTTCGCTTTCAGATTCGTTTTCTACGGTTATAAAGATTACCGGGATGCGTTTAAAATTATCATCGGCTCTGAGAACCTCGAAAAATTCGCGCCCGTTCATTTGAGGCATATTAACATCGCAAAGAATAATCTTAGGGTGCGAAGACGCCGTCTGAAGTTTTTCGAGCGCTTCTTTGCCGTTAAACGCGGTTTCAACTTTATAATCCATCTTTAAAATTTCTTCTAGGATCATAACGTTGGTGTCAACGTCATCAACTACCAATACCGTGGGTTTTATTTTATGCATTTTGAGCTATCACCTTATCTACTTCTATCAAGGTTTGATCATAAACAGTTTTAACAATCTCCAGCTGCCCGGGATTTACAGACCTCGCCTTTATCTGCGTTTCAAGTTCGACGCATTGTTTGTACAATTCCGTAAGCGACAAATTCGCGGTAAGACCTTTGAGCGTATGCACCGAAATCTGCGCCTTCTCCATATCTCCTTCCGCTAAAAAAGCGCTGATGCTGTTAAAATTCGTATCATCCTTGAATTTTGTAAGCAATTTAACAAATAATTTTAAATTATTCATTACCCTTCTGGAGCCTTCTTCCACATTAATATAAACAATATTATCTGCCATTTGAAACCTCTTTAACGTTCACGATAAATAATCCGACCCCTGCTTAAGTCGTACGGGGAAAGGGCAATTCTGACCCTATCGCCGGGAACAATACGGATATAGTGTTTACGCATCTTTCCGGAGAGGTGTGCCAGTATAAGATGCCCGTTCTGATTATCCAGTTCCACCCGGAACATGGTATTCGGAAGAGCCTCTTTTACTATACCTTCCACCTCTATCGCTTCTTCTTTTGCCACTTTTACTCCTTATAACCGAATAATATAGCTAAAACCCCTTTATGTCAATTATCCCTGTATGCTAGTATATTGTATGCGTTACTACAGTACCAGAAATAAAAATGAAGCCGTAAATTTCGCGGACGCGGCTCTTGGAGGGCTTGCTCCTGACGGAGGGCTTTTTGTGCCCGAACACATACCGCAATATCCTGCCGGCGTAAAATCCTCGCTTGGTTCGATGAATTTTAATGACATTGCTTTGGAAACAATAAAACCGTATGTACAGGGTGAAATCCCTGACAATTCGTTATCCGACATTGTACAATCCGCTTTTACTTTTTCGGCTCCTTTTGTCGCCGTTAAAGACCGTTTTACATGCGAGCTTTTTCACGGACCTACGGCGGCCTTTAAAGATTTCGGCGCGCGTTTTATGGCGCGTTCTTTTTCGTATCTTCGCCGGGGTGAGGATCGGCCTTTAAGAATTCTTGTAGCTACTTCAGGCGATACGGGAGGCGCTGTCGCGGATGGTTTTTTTGAAGTTCCCGGCATTTTTGTTACTGTTTTGTATCCCAAGGGAAGGGTTACGCCTCTTCAGGAAAGGCAGATTGCCGGTCTTGGAAAAAATATCAGCGCGCTTGCGGTGGAAGGCAGCTTTGACGACTGTCAGCGTTTAGTGAAAGCCGCTCTTGCCGATGAAGGCATAAAAAAACGCATGGCTTTATCATCTGCGAACTCAATTAATATAAGCAGATTGATTCCTCAGGCGGTTTACTACTCTGCGGCAGCGGGAAGAGCTTCTGCGGGTTTAACAGATCCCGACGGAGAAGCAACACCCAGAGTTTCAGGCGCTCTCACGCCGGCTGCGCAAACTCGTGGAAGCGGATTACCTGTTACGCTTTGCGTTCCGTCCGGTAATTTCGGAAATCTGACTGCCGGGTTATACGCAATGCAGATGGGCGCGCCTGTAAACCAATTTATCGCGGCGACCAATATCAATAAAACAGTTCCCGATTATCTTGATTCAGGCGAATATCTTGCGCGCGTATCGCAGGCGACAATTTCCAACGCGATGGATGTCGGCGCGCCGAGCAACTTCGAGCGGATGTCCGCTCATTTTTCGTGGGATACAATGCGAAACATTATACTGGGCGTTTCAGTCGCAGACGATGAGACACGCGAAACAATTACGCGGATACATGAACAGGCGGGTTACTTTTTAGATCCTCACAGCGCGGTCGGCTGGAAAGGCGTAGATAAACTCTCTGCTGCGGGTAAAATCAATGACGGCGCTGTAGGAATTCTCTGCACCGCCCACCCGGCAAAATTTTCAGAAACTGTAGAACCTCTTGCAGGCGCTGTGCCTGTTCCAAAAACTCTGGCTCGCGCCATGGAGAGGACTGTCGACTCTAAAACAATCTCGGCGGATGTCTCGGCGCTAATTGAATATTTAAATGAAATTAATTAATTGCCTGTTCTTTATATTTTTCTCAATAAACGCTTTCGCGTGTGACATGGAAGGACATTTTGATTTTGATGTTTCTAACACTGAAGAGGTTTTGTACCAAGGTTGTTATGACGCTGTTAATATGGGACCCCATATAGTTGAATATATTTTAACAAAAGAAAGAGCCGAAGCTACCGGAATACAAAGACCGTCAGCCTCGTTTACGCAGAACAGGGATTCAGGCGTTCTTCAGCAATGGCTTGAAGAAAACGGTTATTCGCTTCCTCATCACAGAGATTATACCAACTCAGGTTATGACAGAGGGCATATGGCGCCTAACGCCGATTTCAACGACACTTATGAAAACGCTTTAAAAACCTTTTTTATCGCGAACATCTGGCCGCAGACGCCTAATGTTAACAGGGTTGAATGGCTAAAAACAGAAATTGAAACAAGAAAACTGGCTTCGCAGTATCAGCTTGTAAAAGTTATTATAATTGTAGATGAGTTTTCACAGGAAAAAGTCGGGAAAATCAGCATTCCTTCCTGTTTTAAAAGGCGCGTCTACGATTTATATTCCGGTGACCTGGTTTATGAAATTAACATTTATCAGGGATTCCTGCTGGGAGAGGACAAATAAATAATCGGATAATCTGTTCAAATACGCGCACGCATCCTGGCAAAGCGGCTGTTTTTCATTGACGGCAAAAAACATTCGTTCCGTTCTTCTTGCGACTGTTCTGCAAATTTGAATCTGCGCTTCGATAATATTTTTACCGGGAATAATTATGCTGTTCAAACGCGGTTTGTTAGCCATTAGTTTATCTATTTCTTTTTCAATTTCAATAACATCATCTTTATTAATAAAATAATTGCTGTTTTTTACATCAGAAACATGCGACATTATTTTCATCATATTCTTTTGAATTTTTTCCAGAACTCTGCATGATGAATGCCATGACAGCTGCCACGCATCCTCGTTGGAAATCATGGCTTTTATAAGCCCGATATGACAGTTAAGTTCGTCTGCCGTACCCGCGAAATGTATAGTCATACTATTCTTAGAAACTCTGGCTCCGTTTAACTCTGATGTTTCGCCTGTATCGCCTTGTCTTGTATAAATACCCATAACTACTCCTATTCAACAATAAAGGCGCTTTCCGCCTGATTACCTCTCCTGTCAATCGCGCCGCCGCGGCCTTTTATAATTGCTTCCACCTGCCAGATAAATGTTCCGCGCGAAAGAACATTCAAATTTTCAAGCGCCCATCCTGTGCGGTATTCAACTGTTGTCCGCGTTATAAGCCGTCTTCCGGAAACTGTCTGCTGATAAAGGCTGAATATATACGCATTTGCCGCGGGAACCTCAGACCAATTAAATCTTAAGTTTTTTTGATTTCTAAGACCTTCTATATCAAAACGATAACCTTTATACGGAAGCATATTTTCCGGAGCAGACAGCGGCGGTTCAATTATGGGAGCTACATAAACAGCTGACAGCAAAGCGGTTTCAGGCATTGCGGCAAGAGCTGGCTGAATGAAATTTTCCTGCAACAGCGCGGCATCCAGCATAACTGTTTCCGCCGGCAGATGTTTTTCCTCATGTTCAGCTTCAGTAATATTATTTACTTCTTCTTCTGTTTTAGCAGCGAGAAAAGCCGGCAATTCCTGTTCAATATTTATATCTTCAACAGGATCAATTTTATGTTCAAATAAACCGGCGGTTTTTGGAAGGCTGAGCCTGAACAGACTGAAGAATGCGATAATTCCTACAATGCATAATAATATTACAAGCAGATCCCTGGTGCGAATATTTGCGTTAACAGGCTCAATTTGATTCGCGACATCTGCCAAAACTTTCTGCTGAAGAAAAATACTTCTGACAAAAAACCAGATTAATATTATAGAAAAACACAGAACAGCTCCGGTTAGAAATAAAAAGCGCGCTGATATGCCGGTATTTACTTTCAGAATTTTATCATATTCAATGCTTGTTATTACTATACATTCACTGTCGGACAATTTTGTATAAGCCACATACTGACTGACAGAAGGCGGCGCGCTTTGCGAAGGTTCTTTGACTCTGATTGATTCTGTAATAATTACCTGTCTTGGCGCCTTCCTTTCTTTTTTTAACAATTTAAAAACAGCGTCCGCGCAAATATTGTATACAGATTCTATAAATTGCAGCGTTTTTGAAAACGCAAAAGCCGATTTCTCTTTTACCAAATTGAAGAATAAACCGATTGCGGGTGAATATTTATTTTCTTTGCTTTCCGCGAAAATGCCGAAATCGGTTTTAATCAGAGACTGCTTATAAATTTCAGGTCTTTCCATTATTTCGCGCACAAAACTATAATCCGCGGCATTAAAACCGGAGCGGACAAGTTCATAATCTTCATGAATAAGAATATCGCCTGAATAGTTCAGCATATAAGTCTGATGCATTCCAAAACCAAATGAACTATTTAAATCATCCGCGGAAAACAACGCCATTTGAGCGCCTGTTTTACCGGGGAAAAATACAGCAAGAAGATTAACGGCAAAATTGGGAGCGGCATTTACGACAGTTGTCTCGCCGAAATCCGCAAGCTCAAGGGTGTTATGATGATCGTTTAGAAAAATATTAACAAGCGATGAATCAACCGCGCGCGAATGAAAAAAGCGTTCGTTTATAAATAGTTCATCAGGAGAAAAATACAACGCCGCTGTACGCGGATTCTGCTCAAAGAAAAAGTTTATTATCTCTCTTGTATAATTTGAGTTTGCTCCCGAGGAACTTATCATCTGAGCGATAAGCATGGCGTCGCTGCGCGTTTGTAAAAACACCTCCCGCGCTTTCTCGGCAAAAAGCCGGTTAGTTTCAAAGTTCTTATGCTGCGCGGAAAAAAGCAAATCCTGCTGCATAAGCCAGAACTCAAGAGCGGTAATAGCGCTTAAGGACACAAGCACGATGAGTATAATGATTGAAACAAGCTTAAAGCCTATTGACGATATATTCATTAATTTACAGAGTATCGGGCGAATCAAGCCAGACAGGAAGCTGCATGGTGGTTTCTAAATATCCCATCCTGCGTTTTTTAACGGAGATTTCCATCACCGCGTAACCTTCATCTTCCACTATATTCAGCCTGGAAATTGACACCGGATCATCTTCAGATATTCCAACCTCATCGGCAATTGAACCGCGAATAACGCGGTTTACCCTGAAACTAGAAGAGAAAAGAGTCGATTGCAGCGGAGTAAGAACCATGCCGAAAAGGGGCGTGGCAATCCTATCGCGCCTGTCAATTTTTGCCGCATCCAGAAGAGGAAGATCGGAACGAGCTACTGTCATCATGATCTTTTTACTCACCTCATCTTCATTATCGGCAATTTCCAGCGCAATAAGCTCACCAGGACCGTATCTGAAGATTTCATTTTGAAGCGCGGAAATAAGCCCGCCCTGAGGAGAAGTAACGGTTTTTCCGTTAATTTTCTTAATAAATACGCCTTCGCCGACCTTATGCATAGAAGCGGGCGTATTCGGCGCCGTGTAGATAATCTCCGCTCCTTTATCCGTTTCGCACAATGTAATGCCAAGCCATGGCCGCTGCGCCCTGCCTCCCTTTATCATCGCGGGAAGAGCGGCATTTAAAGTCTGCGCGGGAACCGCAAAATTAAGCCCCTGATGCTGTTCAATACCGGCAAAAATGACCCCTACAAGCCGTCCTTCATTATCTACCAGAGGGCCGCCTGAATTGCCGTGATTTACAGCTGCGTCAATTTGATAAACATCCCCAATCTGCAGAAAGCGCCTTCCAAGAGCCGATACAATCCCCGAAGTAACGGTTTTCTGTAAACCCACAGGGGAGCCTATCGCGAGCACAGTATCTCCTACTTTGGGGATAACCTGATCGACAAGCGAAAAGACATATTCGGTTTCTAATTCGGTCTTTATAAGCGCAAGATCCAGCGCTTTGTCCCAGCCGATTACACGAGCCGGTACGCGCGGACTGGATGAATCTCCCATGCGGATATACATCCGCGAATAACCTTTATGCTTGGGATCAACCTCGCTTTCAATAACATGGTAATTAGTGATTAAAAGACCGCTTGCGTCAACAAAAAAAGCAGAACCTAAAACCCTGTCGGGTATTCCATACCCTCTTTCTATGCGGTAACCTCTGTCAACAAGAACAGTAGCTACGCCCTTTATCATATCTGAAACGGTATCTCTGCCTGTCGCGTATTCGCGAAGATTTGCGGGAATATTCCTTGCGCCCGCATTTTGCGCCGCGGTAAAAAAATACGCGGAAGATCTGCGCTGTCTTCCTTCTACCGCTTTTTCAAGAAATAAAAGAGCGCTTGCGGAATCCAGCGGCTGCATTTCATGAGACCTTACGGCATCTAAAAAACCGCCCAGATTATTTCCGTCTGCGATTTTTTTCTTTGCGCCCGCAAGAACAAAAACAGCTTCCTTGCCGGTATGCTCATTTTTTATTCCAATGCTTGCGATTGATCTGTTCAGCGATACAGCGTCATCCCATCTTTCTTCTTCGATTGCCTTGTTCTGCATTGCGCATAATTCTTCTGCCGCTTTATTTTCATATTGATTGAGAATCTGCCTGTCTTCATTTTCTTCATCAAGCGCCGCGGAATAGATTTCCTTGTACATAAATATCAAATTTAAAGCCGCAATCGGATTTTCCTTAAGCTGTTTTTCAATATCTCCAAGTCTGACTGAACTTGTAGTGCGCGAAAGAAAATCATTATCGCTGTTTCTCAGACTTTCGCAGGAGAAAATTAATAAAACTGCAAAAATAAATATTACGGTTTTTTTCATCGGTTTCCTGTTTCAGATTTCTTCATTTCACCTGTGCCGTCCATATCAAAATAGTAAACAACTGAACCGTCCGGAGAATACACTTCTTTTGTCATATAACGGCCGTTTCCATGCCAGTCGCTTTCCGAAGAAGCCACTAAACGGCGGTAATCGATCAAGTCTTCCCAAACATAATCCTGCGGCGGCCTTCGAAACCGGCGTATTGTCTCCATCCTGCCGTCCTGATCCATGTCGATGTGCTGAATTACAGGCAATCCTCTTTGAAACTCGGTAACAGAAACCCGCTTCCCGTCTATTTCCTCTACAACCTGCTGCACCTGTCCCCTTGTCATATAAATTGTTTCCCGCGCTCCGTCTATTTCAAAACTAGGGCGCGTAACGCTCGAACAAAATGATAAAATAGCGCGGCGCGTAATAACATTCTGCTCTGTAAGCTCAGGATAAATAAGTCCTTCCATGTTATTGCTTCCGCCGATTTGAGTAAATCTTAAAGGTGCGTACTGAAGAAAGAGCGGACCGAATAAAAATACTTCCGTTTCTGTTTCAATTTTCATTACAGACGGATACCGCTCCCAAAATATTTTCATTACACCATTACACGTAACAGGCGAATTATTAAGATCAAAATTAATGCTGTAATCGCAATAATTATATAAATTACTGTTATATTGAAATTTTTCTATTGAGCCTGATTTGTAAGTTACATAAGTATCTGTATACCAGTCGCAGTCAGCGTCGGATTCAATAACGCCTGTAAATGAATTTAACTTTTGCGTAAAAGAAACCCTGCCTTCTTCGCTTCTGAGCAAATTATAAGTATCAACTGTAATTTCCCTGTTTAATATTTTTGCTTTGCCTTCCTCAGCGCCGGCGAAAAGTTCATTTATTGCAGTATCATCGTCTATAAGCCCCAGATTGAGCGCTATTGGAATTGAAGACGGATGCGGATATCTGATTGCGCGGTATGCGCCTGTAAGGCGGCGCGCTTCATCTAAGTCCCATATTAAAGCGGACGCCATCCAAGCAAGATCCGGGTATGATTCAAGCAAAAACGGAAGTCTTCTTAAGGCAAGTTCAAGGAGGTAAATATCACCGGGCTCGGACATCTCGTTAAGAGAGGGCATTCTGTTACGCGCATATTCAAAAAAAATGCGCAAGGGCCGCCCGTCGCGCGGAAACCTGTCCATGGCGCTTAACACATGGCTTCTGAATTGCGCCAAGGCCAGAATATAATCATAACCCTCATTGTAGCCGCAAGCCATCGCGCGCAAAGTTAAAAGACGAAGCATCGCCGCGTCCGCTCTCATATTATCCGTAAGTTCTCCGCGCTCGGCAATTCTGCCGAGGCTGTTAAGCGCGCCCTGATAATCCTGCGTAATAATTTGCTGTTCGGCTTTAAAAAGCAGAGCATGATTTTCATTGTAAATTTCCCAATGCTTTGCATCGATTGCGTTATCTAAATTGCTTATTACCTCAAGTCTGCTTGCAGGACCTATTTTAAGCTGTAAAACAGCGGTTAAATAGGGAATATCAGAAATAATATCTTTAAAATCAAAAGCGCGGATAATTGCGGCATACGCGTCATTCCATTGCTCTTTATCTATTAAATCCTGCGCATACCGCAGATATTTAACGGCAACCTCAACATCACTCCCGTTATAAGTTTCTTGAGCATAAAGATTCACAGAAAGAAGAAGAATCAGAAGAATCAACCACCTATTCATCCTTACTTTCCCCTTTCAGCGGAAGTCCAAGAATCCCGCGCACTTCGTCGTCTATAAGAGTTTCGCGCTCAAGAAGAGCGTCGGCTATTCTTTCAAGCCCGTCTTTATGAGTTTTAATAATCTGCTCGGCGTTACCTCTTGCGCGATCTAATATATCTTTAATCGCCTTATCTATGCGCTGAGCGGTATCCTCGGAATAATCCTTGTGACGCGCAATTTCCTTGCCGAGAAAAATCGGTTCATCTTCCTGACCATAGGCGACAGGGCCCAGATCGTCCGCCATACCCCATTCGCATACCATGTTACGCGCCATTTCTGTAGCGTGCTGAATGTCATTTTTAGTTCCCGTTGTTGTTTCGTCATAAAAGATTTTTTCCGCGAGCCAGCCGCCGTAGCAGATTGAAATTCTATCCTCAAGCCAGCCTTTCGAGCGGCTGTAGCTGTCTTCCTCGGGAAGCGAAACCGCCATCGCAAGCGCTCTGCCGCGCGGAATAATCGTAACCTTATGAAGCGGATCTGAATTTTTAAGGTAATAATGAAGTATGGCGTGCCCCGCTTCATGAAGAGCTGTCATGCGTCTTTCTTTGTCTGAAATTACAAGGGTGCTTCTCGCGACGCCCATAAGAACTTTATCTCTTGCTTCTTCAAAGTCGGACATTAAAACTTCAGCGCGATCTTTACGGGCGGCGAAAAGAGCCGCTTCGTTTACAAGGTTCGCGATATCGGCTCCGCTCATTCCCGGCGTGGCTCTTGCGATGCGGGCAAGATCAACATCCTTCAGCGGAATCTTTGCCGAGTGAATTTGTAAAATCGCCTCGCGCTCTTTTATATCCGGCATCGCGACAACAACCTGCCGGTCGAATCTGCCGGGACGCAGGAGCGCCGGATCTAAAACATCGGGGCGGTTTGTGGCTGCGAGAATTATAACGCCGTCCTTTGAATCAAAACCGTCCATTTCAACTAACAGCTGGTTCAATGTCTGCTCGCGCTCATCATGTCCGCCGCCGTAACCCGCGCCGCGCGTGCGCCCTACGGCGTCAAGCTCATCTATAAAAATAATGCAGGGAGCGCTTTTTCGCCCCTGTTCAAAAAGATCTCTTACACGGCTCGCGCCGACGCCGACAAACATCTCAACAAAGTCAGATCCTGACATATGAAAGAAAGCGACGCCCGCTTCGCCTGCGACTGAACGCGCCATCAAAGTTTTCCCCGTACCCGGCATCCCGACAAGAAGCACGCCTTTTGGAATACGCGCGCCCATTTTGGTAAACTTTTGCGGGTTCTTTAAAAATTCAACAACCTCTTCAAGTTCATACTTGGCATCTTTCTGCCCGGCGACATCGGCAAAACTGACCTTCTTTCCTTCGTCATGGTATCTCTTTGCCTTGCTCTTTCCGAAATTAAAACCTCTCATTCCGGCGCCCTGCATATTTCTAAGTATTAAAATAATGATGGCAAAACCGATAATCCACGGGAGCATATCCATGAGAATACGTGAAAACGTAACCTTTGCCGCTGAACTTGTAATATTGATTCCCCTACCCTGCAGATTGGCAATAAGATTAGGATCCTGCATATGAGGAACGCGCGTTTTAAGCTGAGGCGAACTGCCTGAAGCGGAACCCTTCAGGTAAACATCGATAACCCTGTCGTCATAAATGGTGACAGATTCCACCTGATTTTCGTCGACAAAGCGGTTAAATTCAGAATATGTTATATTCATTACAGGAGCGCTATTCCCGCGCAAGAAAAAAGCGATAAAAATACCAGCCATTACAAGAAAAAAAATAAACGCAAAGCCGCCGGGGCGCTTTGGCTGCTGGGGAGGACCGCGATCAGGCGGTAAATTATCATTAGGGTTAAACATTTATACTCCGAAATATTAATTTACTATATTATAGGGTATTTTGGAGCGATATTCCATATGTAAATACTATATACCGGCTACGCTTCGCTCTGCCTAAGCCCCACAATTTTTTCCACAGGCATCATATAACACAAGCCGCGAACTTCGGTCTTCCATCCCGCTTTTTCTTTAATGTCAGCCATAATACGCTCGGCAGTTTTTAAATCGGCAAGACAAATAATAATCTCCTGCTCGTTATCAAGAGTGATGCCAAGAAAGGCGCGGTGCTGGGAGCCTTCGCCGCGCGCGTGAATAATCGTGCCGCCGGAGCCGCCGGCTTCGCGTATAATGTCCATAATTTCGTCGGTGTGGCCCGCGTTTACCACAACGTGCAGCACTTTCATGTCAGATCCGGTATCCATATCCTGCTCCTTAGGTTAGTATAACAATTTTTCTACAGGTATCGTATACGCGATGCCTGTGTTCGGTTTATTAAATTCAAATTCCGAAACCAGCATATCTAAAATCACTTCCGCCTTGTTATTTAAAATAAGACAGGTGATTAATATTTTATTCTCTTCATGCACAAGCCCTAGAGCGTCTTTAACAAAGTCCGAGTCTGCGCAGCCCACGCCGTACAATACATTGATAACATGACAGCCTTTTTCCGACATCGCGCTAAGTATCGCTTCTTTTTGATTACGGCCGGCAATCACAACCATGTTCATTAGTTTCGGTTTTTCGTCAGACATTATTCTGCTCCTCATTTTCATCTTCAAAGAAATGCATAATTTCGTCCAGCTCTTCCAGTTCTTTCATTTCCATCTGCTTCTTTAAGCGGTTAGACTTCATTTCATAAACAACGCCGAGAGTTTGTACGGCAATCAGCGGCATTACAGACATAAAAGCTATTATGCCGAAGCCGTTTGTTAAAATCGACTGAGGCACCCCGCCAGCCGCTTCAACGCCGTTTCTAACTGCCTGCGCGATCCCCAGGGCGAACGGCGTAAGGAATGCCGACGACAAACCGCCAGCCGTAACGCCGCCCGAATCAAAAGCCAAACCTACAAACATTTTGGACGAAAATTTCATCATGATCAATGCTATGATATAAAGCGGTATTAAAAACCAGAGAATATTTATCTGGGTGATAATTTTAATAACAGATATAACAGACGCTACGCCAAGACCGACAGCAAGCGTTAAACGGATTGTCATTTGTTTTATGTGGCCTCTTGTGATTTCTTCTATCTGGCTTCCAAGCACCGTAACGGCAGGCTCCGACAGAGTGATGGCTCCTCCCAGAATAAAACCGACAAGCAGCAGCATCCATTTAAACCATTCCGGGCGGCTATCGGCGAAAAACGAGCTGCCTATATGCTGTCCGGCAAAAGCGAAACCGAAATCGACGCATGTAAGGAAAATTAAAAGCCCTGCGAAAACGGGAATAATGCCCAAAAGTATTCTTAAAAATTCTTTTTTCTTTAACTTGATAAGGAAAATATGAAAAAGTAAAAACACAATGATAATCGGAACGAGAGCGAGAGTAACGCCGCGAAGATTGAAAAACGCGGTGTGAAGAAAACTTTCAGCGTCTCCGGGAGCGTAATCGGCATTCGGAGCCGGTATGGTTCCGCCGTGCGTCACTTTAAAAATAATTCCGTAAACAAACACGGTTAGAATCGGCCCAACCGAAGCAAGCCCGATAATGCCGAAAATATCGTCGTCCGATTTACGCCTTGACATTGTTGCTGCAACGCCGATGCCGAGGGCAAGCATAAACGGCACCGAAATGTCTCCCGTAGTAGCGCCGCTTCCGTCAAACGCAACGCCGATAAACTCAGGAGGAGTAAAAACCGCCAGTATAAAAACAATGATATAAAGAACAGCGAACACTACTTTAATGCTGATATCTTTTAAAATGCGGTACAGCCCGAAACCTACAAACATCCCTATTCCCGAAGCCATAACGATGATAAGAACGCGCTCGTTAATATAATCCATCGCGAGGTGCACCTGATGCGCAAACACCATTAAAGCGGGTTCGGCAGACTCGGCGAGAAAGCCGAATAAAAATCCGAAGAAAAGGATGAAGATAACTTTTTTAAATTTAACCAAAGATTCGCCGACAGATTTTCCGATAGGCAGAATGCTGACATCAAGACCGATAAGAAAGATTGACTGCCCTACGACAACACCTGAATAACCGATGAACAGCTTTATATAGTCAAACATATTTCTCATAGGCGCGACAAAGCAGCATACAATTATAGTTATAACGGCAAGCGGAAGAGAGGCTATAAAAGTTTCTTTTAAAACCCGCAGTAATTTCATATAGACTTATTATAATAATCTAATATATGTTATTTTAGCAACCTTGAAATTCCGCATTCAAAGAAATCTTTTTTTGCCGTAGAAATCGTAATATTCTCCCTTTCACGTCTAATCTTCACAGGTCCTAAGTCTGCGGCATTTACGGAACCTTCGCAAAAATGTCTTACGACAGATCTTTTAATAGATAAATTAAGAAGAATTTCTCGCGGAGGCGCAGAGGACGCGGAGGGAAGAAGGGTGTTAATTGCTTGAAAAACAGCCTCCTCGCGAACTATCTGCGGTTGAGCGAAAAAATTCGCATCTTCGGTTGACAGTGAAAATTCCTTCTCTATCCATTTAATATACTTGTCAGCCTCTTTGCTAATAAACTCCGCTGTAAGGGATTGAGTCTGCGCGAGCGCGTGAAGGTTGGTTTTCCATGAGGGAAAGGCGTCGTTAAGAAGCGGGACAAGCCTGCGGCGGATGCGGTTACGCAGAAACTTTTCATCAGTGTTTGTGGAATCTTCGCGCCATGTTATATTTTTGGCTTTTAAATAGCGGATAACATCTTCGCGCGATGCGCCGAGTATGGGGCGTAAAATTTGTCCGCGTTTTTCCGGCATCGCCGCTAAACCGGAGGGGCCGCTGCCGCGCAGAATGCGCATTAGAACTGTTTCAAGAAGATCGTCTTTTGTGTGTGCCAGTAAAATTAAAGTGTTTTTTCCAAGCTGCCCTGCTTCGTAACGAAGCGCTCTGTGACGGTAAAAACGGGCGGCGGCTTCAATGCCGATACCTTTGCGCTGAGCGAAGGCGGCTATTTTGCCCTGCGGAATGTGTTTAACCTTACATTCAATTTCATTGGTTTTACAAAAATTGCGGACAAAATCAGCGTCGCCGCGGCTCTCTTCCGCAGGGCGAAGACCATGTTCAACATGCATACAGACAAGGCGTTCGCGCAGACCAGCCGCGCACAAGGCAGCCAGCATCGCCATAGAATCCGCGCCGCCTGAGACACCGGCAAGTAAGAGTGAGTCTTTTGGGTAATTGTTTAATACAGAGAGAAGATCTTCTTCAAATTGAATAATAGTATCCATAATCTAGAAGAAAAATATCTTAACCACGAACCGTAAAACTCTTATTTCTTGTCTGCACCGGGTTTCTTGTCGCCTGCGGCTGGGGCGGCTGCGCCGGCAGCGCCTGCTGCTGGAGCTGCGCCCGGAGCGCCGGGTGCGCCAGGAGCCGCCGGAGCGCCTGCAGCTGCAGCGGCATCGGCAACTGGAGCCGCGACCACTTCAACTTTGGCAAATTTGACAAGAGCGAAAACCTGATCCGGATTGGAAAGAAGTTTAATTCCGGGCGCAAGGGCGATGTCGCGCACATGCATGGACTGGTTCGCCTTAAGACCGGAAATATCGATATCGATCCTCTCGGGAAGATCCTTGGGCAGACATTCGATTTCAATTTCGTGCACAGGCGTTTCAAGCATACCGCCTTCGCGAACGCCAACCGGGTTTCCGCTGAAAATAAGGGAAACCTTGGCGCGCAGAGCGACGCCGCTTTCAACTTCATAAAAATCAATATGAAGAACATTCCCGTCTATTATATTTCTTTGAGTGTCTTTAACAAACGCCTCGTATGATTTGCCGTCTACGTCAACTTTTACAATGGTACTTTCGGAAATACCTTTTGTGCCTTTCTCAAACTCGGAAGCGTCAAGATCTATGGAAACCGCTTTTCCCGATCTTCCGTAAATAACGGCGGGAATCCTGCCGCCTCTCCTAAGTCTGCGTGATTCAGCCGAACCCTGACCCTGCCGATTCTTTGCCTGTAAAACAACCTTGCTCATATAACTAACCTCTAAAATAAATTACCGGGATGTAACCCTATCTGGGACGACAGGATTCGAACCTGTGAATACCGGCTCCAAAGACCGGTGGCTTACCACTTGCCGACATCCCAATCCTGTTTACGAGGTTACCATAAATACAGAGAATTAAGCAAGAGGAAATGGGTAAAAACCAGACTTAATTAGTCTTGATCGTCCGTTCCGTCTGAAGCTACATCAACATCGCCTGAATCATATTTTTCAAGAATACGCTTTTGCAATTCGGCCCTGAATTCAGGTTGAATTGGATGGGCTACATCCTTGTACTCTCCCGCTCTGGTTTTACGGCTGGGCATTGCAATAAAAACTCCGGTCTTACCCTCAATGATCTTTATATTGTGAACTACAAAGCAATCGTCAAAAGTCACTGTAACATAGGCTTTAGGCTTACCGCCGCCAGTCACCTTGCGGACCCTAATATCTGTAATTTGCATGGCGCCTCCTCTCCTCTGGTCCTATCTCATGATAAAGCTTAATACTACCCCATCAGGGTGCTTTTAATGTACCAAGCTTGACTTCTTTTACATTGTAATACGGTTTTACCATGAAAGCAAGCAAAATATTTACTTTTCTCTCTAAGTTTAGAGCTGATATCTGCTAAAAAGGGGCTTTTATATAAGTTAATTACTCACAATGAGAGAATATTTTACAAATCCAATAATCGCTGAATAAGCCGGTATTGAATGTGATTGCCTTCAAACACAGCCGATAGATCATAAATCCCGCTTTGCAAATCCTGCGAATATTCATAAACAGAGTCCGCCGGAGACAGAGGTGTTCTGCCTCTTCCTGTCTGAAGGCTGGAATCATACTTTACATTTATCAGGTAAGAACCGGGCGCTAGAAAAATATCCTTTTTATCATCAGGCGGCGGAATAACCTGTCTGGTGACTTCTGTAGCGCCGTCCAAAGCAAGATATGTTCCTTCTACCCTGGTGATAGTAAGTCCTATACCGGCAACAAGCTGCACGGGTTCCGGAATTAATCGTCCGCTGCAATGCCAGCGATCTCCTCTCAATTCATAAATACCGCTTATGTATTCAAACGCGTTTAAAACCGCGTAAAACTTTTCGTTAAAACCTTCGTTTTCAATAAACCTGTACGAAAAATTAAATGGAACCGATATGCTCGTTAAATTATTGTTAATGGCAAACGCGTTTTCTTCGATGGTTTGGATATTTTCGCTGAAAACCACGCTCGTTAATTGATTATTTCTGAACGCAAAACGCTCAATATTCGTAACGCTGGACGGAATGTTCACGGCTGTCAGCCTGTTATCACCGAACGCGTTTTCTCCGATATGAAATACGGTGTCGGGAATAGTAATGCCTGTAAGTCTGTTGTTGTTAAAAGCTCCCTCTTCGATACTTATAATACCGCTTTGAATAGTAACGCTTATAAGCTGATTGTTCCTGAATGATGAATGTTTAATAACAACAACGCTGGACGGAATAACCACTGTAGAAATTTGATTATTCCTGAATGCCGAACGCCCGATATCTTTCACGCTCAATGGAATATTTAAACTGGTAAGATGATTATCCATGAACGCGCTTTCACCGATATCCTCCACGCCTTCCCGAAGGGTCAATTGGGCAATTCTGTTATTGATGAAAGCATTATCCCCTATTCTTCTTACGCTGCCGGGAATTGTCAAACTGGGTAGATTATTATCGGCGAACGCCGTATTCCCGATTGTTGTAACGCTGTCGGGAATAGATACGCTGATTAATTGATTTTCGGCAAACGCGCTTTCTCCGATAGTTGTAACGCTGGGCGGAATGGCGACATTTGTGAGCCTGTTTTTATAAAACGAAAAGCGCCCGATGCCGGTTACTCCGTCTGAAATGTTCAAATTGACAAGCTGATTGTTTCTGAAAGCGGAGCGTCCGATGGTTATTATACTGTGCGGAATTGTCACGCTGGACAGCGCATTGTCCATAAACGAGTTATCTCCGATACTCCTTACGCCTTCCTGAATGGTAACCGCGGTTAATTGGTTATTGGCAAAAAGACCTGCCGCTATGGAAATAACATTTGAAGGCACAATCACGCTGATAAGCTGATTGTTCATAAAAGCTTCATCCCCAATCATTGTTACGCTGGAAGGGATTGTCAAACTTGTAAGGTTATTATCCTTAAACGCGGTTTTACCAATCGTTGTAGTACCTTCAGAAATAACCGCTGTTATTAATTTATTACCGGCAAAGGCGTTCTCACCGATTATTGTAACGGTCGGAGGTATATTAACCGTTGTAAGGCTGTTAGTATTAAAAGCGTTTGCCTCGATTAATGTGATACTGCCGGGAATTATTACGCTGGTTATGTCTTTTCTTCTGAAGGCGTTCGCGCCGATAACGGTTACCGGGTACTTTTTAATACGAGGGGGTATATTAACCTCAGGGCTCCTGCCCTTGTAATTTGTAATGGTAATTGTCCGGGTATCTCCGTATCCGACAAGGTTGTATGAAAAATCAGAAGGTTTTGAATAATTACGGCTGTCGAAATCGCCGTCAACAGTCGCGCAGCCAAAAGCTGCCAGAGATAATATAAACAAAACCAGTATAATAACGCTCTTTTTCATCCTACACCAACTCCGCTTCCGGCCGAATTTATAGCCATATATGTTAAGTATAATATAAACATGTCAAAAAACCAATAGAAACAGATTTTTGTTATTGTTTTGTACTGCAAAACGCCGAAAATTCCCATGAATCATGCATGGCTTCGGCTGCTTTTTGAGCCTGTCCGCCGTCTTCAAAAACTCCAAAGCATGTAGACCCTGCCCCGGAAAGGTTTGCGTTCGCTGCACCCAGTTCCTTAAGCCTTGAAATGATCTCGTTGTATACACTTTTCTCTTTTTCCGGGAAAATTGAGAGGAAATCGTTGGCATAATCTTTCTCTCTCTCCCTATAGTCATCAAGCAGCCGGAAGGCGGCGGCGGTGTCGCTTGGAAAACCGGGGTTTACCAGGACAAGATGCATAGGAGGCGTTTCAATTGGCTGGATATGCTCTCCTCTGCCGGTTACGATGGCTGCCGTGATTTCATGGATGAAAAAGGGGACATCGCTTCCAAGCGAAGATGCCATCTCAAGAAGGGTATCTTTGCCGCAAGGGGAGCCGGCTAGTTTATTAAGTGCAAGAAGGGTTGAGGCCGCGTCTGAAGAGCCGCCGCCAAGACCGCCGCCGAGGGGAATACGCTTTTCCACAGTTATTTTTAACCCTTGGGAAAAGCCGGTTTTTTGCCTGAAAAGGGACACGGCTTTAAAAATAATGTTTTTTTCCGTTGGGATAGGCGAATTTATGCCTTGCATATCGATTTCTATCGAATTTTCAGGTTCAATCGGTTCAAAATACAGGGTATCGGCAAGATTTACAGCCAAAAAGACGCTTTCCAGGTTGTGAAAACCGTCCGGGCGCTTGTCTAAGACCGTCAAATGAAGATTCACTTTGGCAGGCGCTGAAACAGCCAGTTTTCCCTGTACTTCGTTCATATTTACAGAATAACATATTTTAAAAGTTTTTCAATTTTTTTAAAAACCTGTTGACAATTTAATATATCATCTCTTATGTTTCTAGAGAGAAGGTTTTTTAACCGCCACTACTCAGTTTGGATTCAATAGAATTCTATTTTCAAAAGGGAGAACATTATGGTTCTGGACGGAGCGTTTGAACAAGAAGAATTGCTGCTGGTACCGGCTATTACAGGCAGCGGTGTAGACAGCCAAGATGCTGTTTACGGAACAAAAAGCCAATTACCGGCTTACGTCTTCAGTGATGATGATGACATCGAAGATGACGATGATTTTGAAGATGACGATGACTACGAAGACGATGACGATTACGAAGATGAAGATGACGACATGGACGATGACGATGACGACGATGACGACGAAGATGACGACTACGAAGATGAAGATGACGACTACGACGATGACGAAGATGACTGGGAAGATGAAGAATAATCGGTATTAAATATCGTCAGGTTTAATCCGGCGTTTCAGTGTGAGACGCCGGCATTGGACGCCAAAGCCTTTCAAGTTCATAAAAATCCCGTACAGCAGCAGTCATTAAATGAATGATTATCGATCCTAGATCTATCAAACGCCATTCATCATCGGTATTCTTGCGGGAACTGCCGAGCATTTCAATTTTTTTCTCATAGCAAAATTCCTTGATATGCCGTTCGAGGCCTTCCATGTGGGTTTTGCTTGTAGCGGTAGCGATAATAAAAAAATCGGTCCAGTTATTAATGCCCCGCAAATCCAAAACAGAAACATCCTGTCCGTTATGTTCCTGCAAAAGAGCACTGATATTTTTAGTTTCCTGTAACATATCTGCCATTAAAGTTCCTTCCAATCAGCAATGTTATATCGGCTTTGTATTCAAGGTTTTGGTTTACAGAATCATTTTCATGTTCCGGATTAATCAGCGCTTCGCGGCGGATATTTGAACATCGTATAACATCCGCGAAAGATTTCACTAATGTGTCATCTCCGGAACGATGCACAATAACCGTATTATCATAATTGCTGCGATCCGCGTTTGCAATCGCTATTACATCATAGCCGAAACTGCGAAGCATTTCCGCCGTTCTTCCGGCTAACCCGTTTATAGCGGTGCCGTTTAAAACTTCTACAGTAAGGGTGCGTTCCAATAAATGGTCTTCAATATCGCGGGTCAGCGTTCCCAATGTCTGGCGGACAACTTCTTTAACCAGATTTCCGTCCCAGTGAGGTATAATCAGCATCTGCCCAGAAACCTCTCGTAAATTTCCCGTAACAGATTGAATATTGGTTCTGTCGGTATCGATATTATTAAACTCGTTAAATAAAAGCGATAAGGTGCGCTGGCTTATATTTGTTTTAAATAACGAATGGTACATCTTACTTGCGGAAGGGTTTTGCAGTTCTTCGCTCATTTGAATCTGACGGTTTAAAAAGCCGAGAAAGAAACGCTGCCTGCGGAATACTTCCATTTCGCTGTCTTCGTGAGGCAGACTGTAGACGGCATAAAGACTTGCTTTGTCGCCGTCAAGAACTGTAATTCCCGAAGGAAAGAGGATAATCTCATTATCATCTCTGTACGACACAGCCGATGGAATAAAAATCTCTACCCCTTCAAGAAGATCGACAATTGAGACAAGGTTTTCCTTTGTAATAATAATATTAAAATTTATTTCTATTCCCAAAAGTTTTTCAATTTCATTTTCATAACTGCTTATTCTTGAAGAATCATAAACCCTGTCGATACGGTCAACGCGGTTGATTCTTGCGATTAAAAGACCGAGGTCGCCCGGAATATCGAAAATCGCGGCGCGCTTTGTTATAGGATAATACATCAGCACGTATGTACTGAGAGGCATTTTATTATCTTCAATAATAAAAAGCACATTTATAACGCGGTTAGTCGAGAGAGCGTCGTCTACAGGATTGCTGCGGAATGTAATTACCGAAAAAACAATCCCGAACACGAAAAGAATAATAATAAGTCCAAGCAGAATAATCGAAGCATCGCCTTTAATTGCTCTCAATTTAATCTTTCCTTTACCTTCTTTAAAAGTTTCAAAGTATCCTTTGATACGATCTGCTCTTTTGACTTTAGTTTGATCATTGTTTTTTCGATTACAGCCAAAAGAATTCGATCCAACTCTTCTTCGCTTGACGCGGTTGAACACATCTTTCTGAGCGCAGGCTCGATGTTTCTGGTAACTTCGGTTTTGTCGGCAATGTATATAATTTTTGCCAAAGTCCCCATATCTTC
>WQRN01000023.1 GCA_009786715.1 Treponema sp. | reverse complement strand
TTTCATTTTTCCCCCAAAGGTGATGGGCATACCCGGATTCGAACCAGGGACATCTTGCGTGTAAAGCAAGCGCTCTAACCAGCTGAGCTATACGCCCTCATGACTTCTTCGCGGAAAAAAACTTCAGTTTTTTTCTGCTGTATGCAATCGAAGAAAACCGTTTACGGTTTTCTTCTGGTTTGTGAGGGAACCAACCGGGTTCCCGAGCAAACCATAGCGGCTGATGGGAGTCGAACCCACGTCTCCAGCTTGGAAGGCTGGGGTAATAGCCGTTATACGACAGCCGCTTGACTATGTTTATAGTTGCAAAAAGAGGGGAAAATGTCAATAGCCCTGTTTTGTGTCGGTTTTTAAGACAAAAGCGAGGACTTTTGCCGTAGCTTCCCAGCACCAGGGGGGGATGAAATCGCCTGTTTTGGCGCTTGTGTCAAGCAGAGCGGCAAGGGCGGCGTCTTCTACCACCGCTATGCCGGATTCTTCGGCAATGGCGATTATTTGCTCGGCTTCTCTGCCCCTGCCGGAAGCCAATAAAATAGGCGCTGTATCTCCTTGTGAGTAGCCGATTGCAGACGCGATTTTTCTCTTTGCCAATTATACCGCCTCGTTTATCGCGATGGGTTCCCCGCCGAAACTTGATTCAAATGGGAATGATTCTTCGCTCGTTTTAATAAATATGTGTTCAATTGGTACATTTAACTGCTTCGCTAATTCATTTTTAAATTGATGATGCGCCTTAGGCGGCAATTCAGGCTGGTAATAAACAAAAACTTTCGCAGGTTTACCGCCTGCGGATTCCATTACAAAAAGCCGCCTGTTGTTTTCTGATGATATATCCAATGCCAAACACGCCGCGCCGTTGGAAATTTTTTCATCATTAAGTAAAACACGCATGGAAACTTTATACAATTTGCCGTCTTCGGTAAAATCGAAGGGAAGCACGATCCAGCGCTGTCCGTTTTTTCCCGGCAGCCTGTTTAAAATTTCTAAAAGCGGATTTTGTTCCATGTATTCAAAAACTTTTTCTTTGACGCTTTGCGCTGTTATCTCTCCGCTCTTTAAAACCTGTTTTTCGTCTTTTTCATTTTTTTCCCTTTCCCGCCGCTGACGTTCGCCGTCGTGCCGCCGCGAATCGGGGTCCACAGCTTCATTGTATGATTCAAGCCCTTTGCCGGTAAGTTCCACGCCTTTGCTTTCCGCTGCGGCGGCAGAGAGGGAAAGCGCTTCACGTGTTTTTGCCCCTGCGGCGGATTGATTCGCAAGAGAGAGCTGTGCACTGGAAAGATTTGTATTTGGCTGCGCGGCTGCAGTTTGCGATGCGGCTTGTGAAGTGGATTGCGCCGCAGATTGCGAAAGAGGAGCGGGCTGTAAAAAAGCCTGTCTGCGGATATCCGCAAGCACCTGGGGTTTTAACGGCAAGGAAAAAAAACGCGCAAAAGAAATAATGGAAACAGAAAGTTTATCTGAAGGAAGCCCTGCCGCAGAAACCAACTGAGCGGCAGATCGAGGAACATTCACCGGAGCGGAAGCGGATGATTTACCAGCTTGCGCCGATGGCTGCGCTTTAGCAGGCAGCTTTATATCCGCTTTTTGTGAATCAATTTTTACAATCATATTGACTTAAAATTTTTTAGCCTTCTCTATAATTAAATCTGTAATTTGCTGCGGGTTAATATCGTCTGTGTTAATAATTAAATCCGCGAAACTGTAGTCGTCTGTATCAATGTTGTAAATTCGAAGGTAACGGTTATGATCTTGCCTGTCGCGGTCGGCAGTGAACGCAGCGACTTCGTCCAGGCTGCCGCCTTCCCTGTTTACAATGCGCTGCGCTCTTGTCTGCGGTTTCGCGTCAAGGTAGACTTTTAAATCTGCTTCTTTTAACATCCATATCGCAAGGCGCGAACCGAGCACGCAGCCGCCGTCTTCGCGGGCAAGCGCAACCTGACGTGTGTCAACCTCAATATCGATTGAATCGTCTTTCGAAGCCATGCCGAGAATTTCTTTTAAATCCAAATCCCTCTCTTTTGCAAGAGAGCGAAATGTAAAATTTATAAAACGCAGGCCCAGAATATCGGCAATCATTTTACTGACTGTCGTATTTCCGCAGCCGCTTCTTCCGGAAATAGCGATTTTTATGTTCTTCTTCATTAAGCCCCCTTTAGCAGAACATTACTCGATATTTCTTAACTGCTCCCTGATATTTTCCAGGGTTTCTTTCATTCTAACAACTTCTGTACTAACTTCAATTATAGCGCTTTTTGAACCGATTGTGTTAATCTCGCGGTTAATTTCCTGGCATAAAAAATCCAGTTTTTTACCGGGACGCTGATTGCTCTGTGTTTCTTTTCTAAACTCGCCAAGATGGGAATTAAGACGTGAAATTTCCTCGGAGATAGTATACTTTAAAAGCTGCGACGCCGTTTCTGAAAGCACCCTGTTTTCATCTACCTGATTTCCCAGTAGTTCTGTAAACCGCGATTTAATGTTTCCCTTAAGAGTCTCTTCAATTTCAGGAGCGAAAGCAGACACTTTATTTAACGACGATTCGATTAGTCCAAGATGAGAAAGAATGTCCTCCTCCGTGTGTTTTCCCTCCCTCTCGCGTTCCTGGCAAAACACCTTTGAAGCGTCGTCCAGAAGCGGTTGGATTTCCTGCCAGTAGCGCTCATCGTCCCGGTTTTTTTCTATTTCTAAAACGCTTTCCATATCCATTAGGGCCTGCAAGCTCGGCTTTTCTTTAATGCCTAGCTCTTTTGCCATATCGTTCATTGCATCGAAATACGCTCTTGCCGCGTTTTTATTAATGCTTATCTTTATAGGCGTATTGTGTTCGCGGATACGCATGAAAACCTCCACTTTTCCCCTGCCGCAGCAAGAGGAGATTTTTTCCCGAATTTTCGTTTCTAGCATTGACAGCCACGGCGGAAGATTAACAAATATTTCCAAATATCGGCTGTTACATCCTTTAATTTCTACAGAAATCGAAAAATCCTGCCCTGTTTTTTCCCGATACGCGTAACCTGTCATGCTAACCATTTTCTACCTCGCTAACGGTTTTATAGTATTCAAAAAGTTTAACGCCAAGCGGCCAGTTGTTTCCGGCGCCGAGCGTTAAAAAAATATCGCCGCTTTTCAATATTTCGCGTAACGGTTTAAACGCATCATCATACTCTTCAATATAGTAAGTTTCACTCTTACCGGCAATGATTTTCGCGTCACGCGCGGCGGCAGCTTTTTCGTAGAGCGTTTTTCCGTTTACGCCGCCTTTGTAATTTTCTCTCGCAGAAGCGTAAATTTTGTGAAAGAAAACGATATCGGCATCGTTAAAGCAATGGGCAAATTCTTCAAGAAGAGCCGCGGTTCTTGTGTAGGTATGCGACATAAAACTTACGATTAATCTTCGGTTTGGATAAAATTTTTTAATACCTTCCAAAGTTGTTTTTATCGCTGCAGGATGATGTCCGTAATCGTCCATGAAGATGATGCCGCAAGCTTCGCCAAGCACTTCGCTGCGCCGTTTTGTGCTTTTAAAATTTTCAAGCGCGAATTTTATTGATTGTAACTGCTCATCGTTTAAAGAACCGCAATTTGCCGTAACGCCGTTTTTTTCGCCTGCGTTTTCATTTTTTGCTAATGAGGCGGCGAGAGCTAATCCTGCCGCCGCGTTCAACGCTTCATGACAGCCGGGAATACGCATTTTAAATTCGCCGGAAAAACCGGCGATGAAAAAAACAGCGGTCTCATTCTCAACATTATACGAAGTTATTTTATAATCGCCGGATGCGGTAAAACCATAGGGAACAAATTCAATTCCACGATTGTCATTTTTAATGACAGACGCTACTTCGCTCGCGCCGGGATCGTCGGCGCAATAAATTAATTGCCCTCCTTGCGGAAGCAGGCGGCAGTATTCGATGAACGCGCCGCGGATCGATTCATATGTTGGAAAAAAATCCTGATGATCGCTTTCCACAGCTGTTAGAATGATCCGCCGCGGACGAAACGACAAAAAGTTTTTGCGGTACTCGCAGGTTTCCGCGATAAAATATTTGTCTCCAAGAGTGATGGTAGACTTTATGCCAAAATCAATAACCGCGCTGCCGACAAGAACCTGCGCAGGAAGTTTCGCCGCTTTCATTAACACGCCGCAAATTGCGGTAGTAGTTGTCTTTCCATGCACTCCGCAAATACCTGTTGAATCAAACTTTGCGGACCATGCGCCAAGAGCCTCGGTATACTTAAGCATGGGGATTTTTAATTCCTGAGCGCGCGCAAGTTCCGGGTTAGAGTCCGCGCTATAAGCAGCGGAATAAATAACAATATCGATTTTATTTGTAATATGCGCGGCGTCAAAACTTTCGAAATATGGAATATTTAACTCTTTAAGGATTGCGTCTGTATAAAATTCTTCGGGAATATCGCTGCCTGAACATTTTAAACCTGTATTATGCATTAACTCAGCGAGAGCGCAGACGCCGGTGCCTTTAATGCCTACGAAATAAATGGAAGAATCAGGCTTAAATTCAAAAACGCTTTCCATACTTCATTTTACACTAATATGAGGTATTTTCAAGGGATTGAGTTAAGAAAAGCAGAAGAACCGCGCCGTAATCATTGTAAAGGAGTAATACAACATTCCAGTTTTTTACCATTCCCCGGATCGGCAAAAAAAAGCGCGTGAGAACGAAGAGCGAGCAAATCCGCAGGTTGTAAATCAATGCATTGCGGATACAGAGGGTCATTTATAATCGGGTAACCAATCCAGCAAAGATGGCAGCGTATCTGATGCCTGAAACCGCGTTTTATTTGTACGGTAAAAATATTATTGTTAATATTGATAATATCAGTTTTGTAAAACCCGCCGTTATCTTTGGCAACTTCCTTGTGTTTTTTACCGTCTTCAATAACAGGACGCACAAGTTTACGGCCTTTTCCGTATGGGCGGAAGTAGGAATTAATTACGAAAGAGTTCTCGCAGAGACGCAAAGGAGCAGAGAACGCCAAGTTGTTGTCCGGAAATCCATCGTCTGTTTTATTACTGCCTGTTGGTTCACAGATAGCGGAGTATTCTTTAATAAACTCACCTCTATCCTGCAGCTCTTTAAAAAAATTAAAGCTTTTTTCATTCTTCGCGAAAAGCACAAGCCCGTTCGTTTCATAATCAAGCCTGTGCATTAATTTTATATTTTCGTTAAAACCAGAATATTTAAGATACCAATCAGAAATAGCTGCAGCACTTTCCTCCCCCTCCGCGTCCTTTGCACCTCTGCGTCTCTGCGAGAATTCTTTGGTTAATGATTCACTATGCATCTTAGCAGGCTTAAAAACCACAGCGTAATTGTCTGTCTCTTGTACAACATAAGGTTTATCCATCTTTGTACATCCTGTCCAGTTTTTCAATTACAGTGATAAAACGATCGGGAACCGGAGCTGTAAATACCCTTTCTTCATTTTCTCCCGGCAGGGTAATGACCAGTTTTTTAGAATGGAGCATAAGACTTGCTTCAGGAAACAAGCTGTCCGCGCTACTATAAACAGGGTCTCCGAGAATTGGATTTCCTATATGACGAAGATGAACGCGAAGCTGATGCGTTCTGCCTGTGCGCGGGTGAAGCAAAAGAAGCGAATAATTTTTCCAGCTTTTTATTACTTTGTAAAAAGTCAGCGCGTTTCTTCCGTTAGCGGAAACTGTAAAACGCTTGCGATCCCTTGGGTCTCTTGCGATGAATGTCTCTATTTTGCCTTTAATTTCCTTGGGTTCGCCTTGTACAATCGCGATGTAATATTTGCGCACTTTGCGCGATTTAAACTGTTCCGAGAGAAAAGCATGAACCTCATCATTGTAAGCGGCAATGATTATGCCCGATGTCTCTTTATCAAGACGGTGAACAATGCCGGGACGAACGCTGCTGCAATCCTTGCTGCTTTTATTTATACGCTTAAAATAAAGCGCATTCGCAAGAGTTCCCTGCCTGTTTCCGGCTCCGGGATGAACCACCATCCCCTGCGTTTTGTTCACAACTACGCATCGATCATCTTCATAAATAATATCAAGAGGAATATCCTGCGCAATAAGCTCCTGCGCGGGCAAATCGTCCCATTGCAGTTCGATCAAGTCTCCCTGCTTTACAAGCCGCGATACTTTTACTTCTTTTCCGTTTATTCTCGCCTTCAAACGTCTTGCTTTTATCTGCGAACGGGAAAGAAGAAATAATATTTCCGACACAAAACGATCCAGACGCATTGGCGAAGAGAATTGCTCACTTATAACGCTGGAAATGTTCGGCATTATTCTATTTGCTCTTTTTTCACGTCGGGATTTAAGTCTTCTGAATTATCATTTTCAGGCTCTGTTCCATACGGACTTATATCAATCTCGAATGATCCTGAAGGCTGACTTTCGGTGCGGCGGCGTTCGCTGCTTCTTTTTATAAGCACAATCGCCAAGTCTATAAGCGCGATTCCCACTGATACTCCGGCGGATATTAAAATAGTCCTGTTATATTCTTCTGTCGTCATTTCTACAGCGCCGGCTGATTTTAAAGGCCATGGCGCATAACGCAAATCGTTCATATCAAAATTATTTGCCTCTCCCCATCGTACCATATCAGTTATAAATGTGACAAAAAACAAGGAAAACGGAAACATTCCAAATGAAATAATATCAAAGCGGCGCATATCTTTTGCCCATTGCGGCAAATCAGACGATTTAAATGTAGTCTCTGTTGTTACTGTGGTTACATTGCTTTGAGCGTCTGCGCGGTTTAAAGGAGCGAACAAGAGAGTAATAATAAAAACAGGCATTAATAAAATTTTCATTAACTTTCAATATCTTCCTTAAAAACCGCGCCGCCTATGCGAAGCAAATTAGAACCTTCCTCAACGGCTATTTCAAAATCATTTGACATCCCCATGCTAAGACATTGCCAGTTCTCCGCGGAAGGAAAACGAGCTTTTAATTCTTTCTGCGCTTTAATGAGCTGCCTGAAAGACGAACGGATTAAATCTGTGTCTGTTGTAAAAGGCGCCATTGTCATAAGCCCCGCCGGCTTTAACATATCACAGCCCAGGACCATTTCCGCCGCATTAAAAAGCGCGTCTAAATCCGAATAACCATTCTTTGTCTCTTCGCCCGTATGCAATTCAAGTAATACTTCCAGCGGCTGTGTTCTCTGCAATGAATGTTTGCTTAATTCAGTAATTAGCTCATTTCGATCAAGCGACTGGATGCAGTCAAAAAGAAGCGCCGCCTGTTTTGCCTTGTTACGCTGAAGAGAGCCGATTAAATGAAGACGCGCACAGGGAAAACTTGCGTTAAAAGAAGCAAACTTTTCCGACGCTTCTTTTACCCTGCTTTCTCCAAAGCAGCGAATTCCGCAAAGGTACGCTTCTTTAATTTTTTCGGCAGGTATGAACTTCGACACACCCATCAGGGTAATCTCATCGCGTTTCCTGCCGGCTCTTTCGCAGGCCTTTTGAATCCGCTCTTCTAATTTCGCGATATTTTCGGCGATTAACATTCCTGCCTTATATTCGCATATTATCAATGGATTTTGCAAGTGATAAAAACGTGTTCAAATCCAGTTTTTCGGCTCTCTCATTCCCGCTCAGGTTGTTTTGCGAAAGAATATCAGCGCAAACAGTTTGCGCCTGCTTGTTAAATCGCGAAGAAAGGAAGGATAAAAGGTTATTTTTAACTGTTTTGCGTCTTGATGAAAAAAGAGCGCGCACAAGCGGATAAAAAACCGCAGGATACTCAATCTTTTCTTTTTTTTCCAAAAGAACCGCCATGCTGTCTACATTCGGCTGAGGGTAAAAAGAATCTCTATGGATAACCATTAAAGGTTTTATTTTATAAACTGAAGCGCAAAGTACAGAGAACGAAGAATAATCAGGCGAACCTGCAGAAGCAGCCATACGCAGCGCCACTTCCTTCTGCACGGTAACGACAGCGCGTGTAAAAATATTTCCCCTTTCTATAAAATCCGCAATGAGCGCGGCGGCGACATTGTAAGGAAGGTTTCCAAATAAATATTTTGCCGCCGGAAGATGTGATACCCATGTTTTCATGGCATCACCTTCAATAAGAGAAAAATTTTTATTTTCAGCGAAAATTTCTTTAAGAGCGCGGATAAAACCTTTATCAATTTCAAACGCTTTTACAATTAAGCATTTATCAAGAAGCAAAGCCGTCATCGCGCCAAGACCGGGGCCAATTTCCCAAACTTCGCTTGCGCAAGGCGCGCCGAGCGCCTGAACAAGATCGTTTCTAACCTGCGGATTTATTAAAAAGTTTTGCCCGAACTTTTTTTGCATCCCAAGATGTTCTTTATCAAGATACTCGCGTAACGCCTGCGCGGAATTGTAATTTAAAATCATAAAAACGGATCCAGTTTATACAAATATGCGCGTCTTCTTTTATCATATACAATAATTGCAATAGAAATAATTATCGACATCGCAAGCATTAACGCAGGGTTTCCTGTAATTCCCGGAATGTTACCTGCAACAGAAGCGATTATTTCCATCGATCTGTACGCTATAAACAAAGGAAAACTTAAAATAAAAGAGATTGACAGGAAATCTAAAACAAGCCAAATAATTGATCCAATCATAAAAATTGTAGTTATCGGCACAACTGCAAGCCCCGTAATAATTCCTAAAGGCGCAATCATTCCAAAAACAAAACTGCAAATTCCGGCAGTCGCGAGAAACGCGCCGGCGGAAAGCGAAAGGGGCTGTAAAAGAAATTCAGGAACCTTGCCCGTGAATATGGATGCGAACGCTTTTCCCGTGATCAAAATGCCAAGAAGCGCGGCATACGAAAGTATAAAAGAAAGCGTATTCCCGGCAGCCGGAGTTATAACAATTTGAATTAAAAAAGAAAGCGATAAAATTGATATTGATTTTTTTGGAAGCGCTCCAATAACGGCGAGAACTCCAAGCACATACATCAATGCGGAACGGTTAAGGCTCGGCATCGGGCCCACTAACAAACAGTAAAGTACAATGATGACAGCGCCCGTAACCGCGCAGGCGTTAAGCCCAAGAGGTTTTCTAAGAAGGAAGGAGATAAGAGCTGCAATAATCGCAAGGTGCATTCCGGATAACGCGAGAATATAAGATAGACCCGCATTCCTGTACTGCGCGGTAAACTCGTTATCAAGATTGTCTCTTACTCCTAGAAGAAGCGCGAGCGCAAGTCCTCCCCATTTTTCTTTTTCAAAACGCTTGATTAAACCAAGCCTTATGTTTGTTCTCATTCTTTCAAGGGCGCCCGCTCTTTTTACAATGTGCAAGGACTTCGCGCTGAAGGAAATACCGCGCTGTGAAGATCGAAAAGAACCTTCCGCAAAAACAACTGTCCCGCGGCCAAATTGTTTAAGTTTATCCGCGCTCTCCTGCTGGAAAAAAACTGTTACTTCTCCTTTAGAACTTACCTTCATTCCTGAGCCTGTGCTGGCGCGAAGGGAAACTGAAACCATCGCGCTGCCGCTTGAAACAATTCTAGGATCTTCGAGCATAACGCCTTCGATAGCCGTAATTTTATTTTCCGCCATGCCGAATTTTAATTCATTTTTTCCGGCATTTGCGGCGCAAACTCCAAGAACAACGCCGAACGCCAAAGCGGCAGCGCAAGAGGACAATATCTTTAAATTACGCGACATTGGATCGAGCGAAGAAAGAACGCGAAAGAGGCAGAGCGCGGCAAGAAGGATTAAAACAACTGTAATAATTAACGCCATGTGCAAATTAAAAAGCAAATAAAACCCACAGGNGGCTCCAAGAGCCGCGCATTGTATCGGAGGAAGATAAATTTTTTTTAATTTCGAGATTACCATTTAAGGCGGTTAATTGCCTCCCCTGCTGCGGAAACGATGTCGTCGGGATAAGGTAGATTACTAACTGACATTAAATGATCAAAGGCGGCATGAAAGCCTATATTCCCAAGAGCCTGAACAATCGCCATTGTTACATCCGGATCAAACGCGCCTGTGGTTTCAGTTCTTGCGTTGATAAGACCTAGCTGCAAACCAAGCACCAATGCAGCGTCTGAGTTTCCAACAGCGCCGAGACAGGCGATTGCTTCAAGAAATCTTTGTTTGGGAATTATATTCTGATGATAATCGGATTGAACGCGGTAATAATGCCTGATCGCAAGAGCATTGGCTCTTGTCCATCTGAAGCGCGTTAAAGCGTTAACAGCGGCATATCGCATAACATTCAAATCAAAATCTTCTTCGTTTGCTCCAAGCGCCTGTTCAAGCGCGCGTTCGGCAAGATGCCCCCGTTCTGAAATGGTTAATCTTTCGCTGTTTACGGCGGCTCTGAAGGCGGCAAATTTTTCATCGCTTGGATTATTGGTAATTACGTTTAAAAGAAACTGGTGTAAATTTCCAGGAACCACATCCAGCGCGCCGTTCGCTTCCGACGCGATTACCTCAGGATAACCGGCATAAAGAACTGAAAAAAGCGCGGGGTAGGAAGAACTGTCACCTAATTCCATAAGCGCGGAAATGCACGCTGACACTACGATATAATTAACGGCTGAACCCGATTTAAAAAGAAGATTTATCCCCATAAGATAATTGTTTAAATTATCAATAATGTGCCGTTTCCCTTTTCCCAATTTTCCTAGTTTGATTAAAACATCAACCGCAGTTGAAGTATCCGGATTTTGAAGAAAGATTTCCCAGAGAACATTAACGTCATTAATCGGACCGACATCAACATGAACATATTTAACAGGTTCTTTAACAACAGTTTTAGCTTCAGCCGTCTCCTCAGCTTCTGCATGAGTCTGTTCCGCTTCACCGGCATCGTCGGACGTTTCGCTGAAAACGCATGGCGTAAAAAAAAGAATTATAAAAATAAAAATCAATATCTTCTTATTCATTATTCACTCCTTGAGCAGCCTGCTCGGCGGCGCCTTCCGTTTCATCTTCCAGCACCCGGAACGGCAGCTCTTCTTCATCTTCTTCCGGCAGCATTTTAAACACTTCGCACAAAATTTTATTTCGCACTCCGAACGGGAGCGTATCTGATTCCATATGAACAAGCGACATATTGCCGTCATGAAAATAATCTACAGACCGGACAGTACCTGGCATGCAAACAGGCGCTTTGTCCAATGAAAACTGAAGTTTCAAACGAAGACCGACATGAGCCTGCCCCAAAACTTTAAAAGCGCAGCCCGAATCGGAAATATCATCCAGCATGCACCTTAGACCTGCGGATTTTTCCAGCCTGTGCGGGTTATCACCGTCATTAACAAGGTACAGGAAAGCTGCTTTCTGATATTTAATGCGCATGGACTTGCGTTTCTGCGTCCTGAACAATGAATCGTTATGTTCGACTTTTAACGATGAAATACCTTTGGAAAAAACTTCATCTATAACCTCAGTATCAAAAACATAACCTGCGTCATCTTCGCGCCAGAAATAAACAGATATTTTAAGACCGTTCCACTGCATGGAAGACGGCGATTTGGAATTGGAAGGGCGGGCAATTGTTAGATAATTTCCGAAATTTTTAACAACCTCGGATTTATACACCCCGGTTCCGGCAACGAGTATCCTGAGAGTCTGCCCCTCGCTGATCTGGCGTGAATTTGTAATGCGGGTTTTAGTATCTATCGCCTGCATTTCAATCTTTTTATAGTAATCGAAGAGCTTGGAAAGAAAATATTGGTTCGCCGGGTCGTTCTCCTCCCCGGAAAGGCGGATTGCGTTTACCATGGAACGGATGACTATCTCGAACTGCTTTTGAGACTTGAAAATCAACACAGGATCGCTGATTTGGCAGGTGGCGACAATGCGCCTTAACTGCTCCATATCCTTGATGGTAAAACCCGCTTCCTTGCCTTTCGCGAAGAATTGAATCCAGTTTCCAGACCTCTCCTTGCTGAAATGCATCACAAGAAAGACGCAGCCAAGAGCAAAAATAAGGACAATAAGGAACAGAATCAAGTTTTACCTCATTTTAACGTGATTTTCTTCGTTATTTTAATTATAATACAGAAACAACGATATGGGTATATATGCAGAGGCATTAATTTTATATATTCTCCTGTTTTTCTCCGGTTCGGCGGCGTTAATTACCGGCATCGGAGCGCAAGCCGCAGAATTTTCAGCCAGAAGCGAACTTGTAAAATTATTATTTTTCTGCATCCCTGCCCTGGCTTTAATCTGGCACATAATTATTAAGTCATGGAAGATAGAATATTTCCTGATAAAACCCGGCAGAAAGGACCTGATCGCAGGCGTAATAACGCTTCCCTGTCTTTTAATTATCGGTTTTACAGTAACGGCGGCGGCGGCGATTATCGGGGGAAGTCCCGCTCAGGTTATAAAATCGCCTGTTACTGCCGTTGAATGGGTAATCTGCTGTTTTTCATGCATTTTTTTCGCGTACCTTGAAGAGAGTTACTTTCGATTTTATCTTCTGTCTAAAAGGGAAGAACTGCATTTAAGCCCGTTATCGGCTCTTATTTTTTCTTCGGCGTTATTTTCGATATGCCATATTTACGAAGGGCCGTGGGGTTTTTTAAACGCCGTTATTTCCGGCACATTTCTCTGCTTCATGTTTTTAAGGTATAACTCGCTTCACGGCATCGCTATCGCTCACGCTCTATATAATATTTCAATGTATGTTTTAAACGCGGTAATAAATTGACGTTTTAAAGCTGAATACCAGCGCCTATCCACGGACGAATATTTCCGCCTGACGCATCTCCAAAAATATGGAAGTAATCAACTCCGCCTTCCAGCAGCATGAACGGAGTAATACGCCATCTGAACAATACGCCGATATTCGGAAGCAGCATTTCGGCGGAGAACGAATCACTGCTGTAATACATATACATCGCGCCGAGCCTTAAACCAAGCGCGATTCTTTCACTTGCAATCCATTTGATCGCAAGAATGTTAGCTCCCGGAGCCAGCATTAACAAATTATAATTTTCCACATAAAATTGATGGAAGTTAGCCGTCAATTCAAGACCGATATAAATATCCAGCGGAATGTTGAATAATACGCTTAAATGCGCTCCAAATCCTACAGGAAAATATTCATCGTTTAATACATTGCTGTAAAGAGGAAACTGCATTGACGCAAACGCGCCAACGCTGAAAATTATCTTTTTGAGCGCGTATGGATTTTTTATTACTTCAGGCTCTGGTTCAATTTCGGGCTCATCCTGTTTTTCAGCAGGTTCAACTTCGTCTACTACTTCAGGTTCGATCTCCTGAGTATGTTCCGGCTCTAGTTCGTAATCGGGGACGAATTCCAATTCTGTTACTACGTCCGGTTCATGTTTTGGAGCGGGGATTATTTTAAAATTTTTCCATTCGGAAGCTCTGCTTGGCTTGTCCAGAATATCGTAAGGTATTACGCGAAAACGATAATCACCGATAGTAAGCGAAACCTCTATAAAACGCTGAGTAATAAAATAACGGGAATGATGCACATAGTTGTTATTCACCATTTGTTCAAAAATAACTTCATACCGGAACGCGTATTCTCCGCCGCTCCACGAAAACCTTTGCGTCAACCTCGGCTCATCTTGCGCGGTAACAGCTGCGGTTATAACAAGAAAAATAAACGCAAGCAGCAAATATTTTAATTTATTATTCGCCATATAGTATTCCGGTGTCTTCGATTTGAACAGAGCCGGGGATCGGATAATCAATTATAAAAGTATTTTCCGCGGCTCTTCCCCTGCGCTGAATTACGCCGCGCGCGGTGTTAACAGCCTCAACTTGCCATACAAAAGCGCCTCTATCCAGCAAACTCAAATCTGTCAGCGTATAACTCGTACCGTTGTTTATTTCAGCGCTTATAACCTGCCGTCTTCCTGTTGATGTTTGCTGATATAAAACGAAAATGTATGCATTTGCGCCGCTTACAGCCGCCCATCTAAAAACAATATTTCTGTTTGACTGCAATTCACTGAAGCCAAACGAAGTTCCTCTTACAGGACGAAGATTCTGCGCTGCAGGTAATAAGGTTACAGGCGGCGGCGAAGCAGGCTGCTGTACTCTTGGTTGCACAGGCGCAGGCTGCGTTATTTGCGGCTGAACAACAGGCGGCTGGCTTGCAGGAGCGGTTTCTACAGGCGCAGGAGCCGCGGGCATAACCATAGCCGCAATATCCTGCGGCACCGCTGCAGGCGGCCGCGATGAAGGCGCTTCCTCGGAAAGCCATTGCGTAAAGCTAACTTCGTTTACAGCTTCTATAACTTGCGCCGCAGCCTGTTCTATGCGGAAAAAACCTGTCTTAGAAAAAACGGCGTTTCCGCTGTAAAAAGACGGAAATACAGGCATTACGCGCCAATACCAAAGACCGCTTCCAAGGCTTGAATCCGCAGTAAAAGCGGAATCTGTTTTTCTATAAACCGAAGGATTTAAAAAATTGACAGTTGAGCTTACTTCAAAAATGTAGGAGGACGCTTCTTCCAGCTCTGTCCATTGAAAATTTAAAACAGGATAATCGCTTAAATAACGAAAAACGCTGTTTGCGGCAGGGCTTTTTAGCTCTACGGCTCCAGCGTCCGCTATTGTTAAAACGCCGGAACTTAAAGGCGTGTCTTCAATGCAGATGCGCCAATGCCAAACGCCTGAGTTTAAACGCGCCTGCGCCTGATTGTTTAAATTATTAATCCTGTTTGATATAACAGAAAAACTGTTGTTAGGTGAAATATCAAGATGAAGCATATCCCCGCTTTCTAAATTAATTCTGTTCCAGGTAAAGTTTACGGTAAAAGGCTCTCTTGCGCCGTTTAAAAAACGTGAATTGGGAGCGGGGCTTGTTACAACCACAGCCCTTTCGTGGACTTCCCTGCCGCCAAAATCCATAGAAACAAGCGAGCCTTGTGAAAGTTCTCTTGTAAACCCGTTTTCTTCAACGAATTTTACAGCGCCTTCGTTTACTTGAATCGATGTTAAACCGTTTTCTTTAATACCTGCGCTTAACACGGCGCCGGGGCTTGTTTTCACCTGTTTTCCGTTAACATCAAGCGTGAGGCTCTGACTTCCGGCGCCTGAAGAAAGAGAAAGTTTCCCTTCGCTGATAGAAACCTGCACGCCTTCGCCGTCTTCGGAAAGCGATATGCGGATAAGGGTGTTCTCTTCCAAATCGATAGCGTTATCGCCGATGTAAAGAGTCGCTTCTGATACTTCCGCAACACGGATTAGATCTCCGATGTATACAGGCGATTCCATCGAAAGTCTGTCCCATAACACCCTGCTTGAAATTCTTCTTTGCACTATATTTTTTTTAATAACTACGGTGCCGACAGGTTCAACATTCTGAAGGCTGATAGTCTGCATAAGATCGTTTCTGAACATGTCAAAACATAAAACGGCGATAAAAAGAAAGAGAGCGACCGCGAGAAAATCTTTAAATCGGAAAAATTTAATTTTTTTATTACGCGCTTTGCCGCTCATTTGTGCCCATGATCCTCGCCGATTTTATACTTTTTCTCGTCAGCGTTAACATCAACATTTTCGAGCACGGGCGGATCGATTCCAAGAAGAGAGCGGACTTCGCCGATAGTTTGAGGCCCTCTTGTATCCCCTGCAAAATTTACAACGGCAAAAATACGAACAGGTTTTGCTTTTCCTTTTACGGTAACAGACGGCATCTCGTCGAAAATAAATTTGTCCCCAACAAGTTTCCATGTATCTTCGGAAACTAAAATATCCGCGCCAAGAGGTTTTGTTAAAGCTTCAATACGCGACGCGAGATTTACAGCGTCTCCGATAACCGTATACTCCATGCGCATATCGCTTCCTAGCTGCCCTGCTGTAACAATGCCTGTGTTTATTCCGCATCCGATACGGATCGGCGGGCTTGCAGGATCGCCTGCCCTTCTGCCTTTGTTCAGGAAAAAGAGCGATTTTCGCATCATAAGAGCGGCTTTAACGCAGTTAAAAGCATCTATGCGCGGGCTTCCGGCTGAATACGCGGTTCCCCAGTGCGCCATTACAGCGTCGCCGATAAATTTATCTACAACGCCGTTTGTTTTTTCTACACATTCGATCATTTGAGTAAAATATTCATTAAGCCAGAAAACAATTTTATCAGACGCTTCGGCGCCGAAATATTTTACGAAATTTTCAGACTTTGCGGTGAACTCGCGGATATCGGAAAAGAAAACAGTTCCATGTTTCGGCAAGCCGCCCGGTTTAATTTCGCCGCGCATCGCTTTAACCGCGATTTCTTTATTTGTGAATCTTCCGAAGATATGCAGAGCGGAACACATTTTGCCGAAACTTTTTGTTAAAACGCCGATCTCATCGCGTTTTTTAGTTGTTAATACAACGTCAAATTTACCGCCTTCAATTTCTCTTGCGGCAGCAGCAAGCGATTTAAGCGGAATCGATATACTTTTAGAGAAAAACCAAACAAAGACAATCGAAATACATAAAACCGCGATTGTCAGATAAATATTTCTGCGCGTAGTAGCTGCAATACCTTCAAAAACTTTATCATATTCAATGTTGGTAACAACAACCGCGCCTGCGGTATTTAACTTTGTGTAGGCGACAAACTGACGAATGCTCTTTACCTGCTCTTGAGTTTTTTTAATTAACCCGGCGTTAACTAAAACGCCTTTAAATTTATTAAACAGCGGAATAATCTGCGAGCTGTATTTTTTCCATGCAGGCGTTAAAAAACCAAGATTCACAGGGGTAGGCGGAGGCTGCACCGCGCCAAAATCGGTATTAATTAATTGCTGTTTATTTTTTTCGGTACCGTTAAGAATCGCCTTCGCAAAATCCAGATTTTTAATATTGGTCCCGTTTTTAACAAGCGCAAAATTTGAATGAACAAGAACATCGCCGTCGCTGTTAAGCATGTAGGACTGGTTAATTCCAAAACCAAAATTGCTGTTGAGCCCTTCTGAAGAGAAAATAACGCCGCCGACTCCGCCCGATTGCCAGGGGAAAAATAAAGCCAAAATGGGCCTTGCAAAATGAGGCGCGCCGTTTTGGATAACGGTTTCGCCGCGCAACGCCCGCCCGAGCGCTTCCCTTTGACTGTTAATGAATGAGGCAGCCAAATCTTCGTCTAGATTTCTTGCGTTAATGAAACGGCTGTTAACGAGCAACTGCTCCTGCCTGCCGGGAACGATGAAAAAAACAACGGCGATATCGGGATTTTCCGTAAAGAAAAATTCGGTTGAATCCCGAATTTGCGAATTTTGCGAGCCCAACGCCGTAATTGTTTGAATGAGAGTTCTTGAAACAGATCGAATATGAGATAAGGCGGTTTCCGCTTCCATTGTAGTGCGGCGGTTCATCTCGAAATTATTATCTTCAGCCGAAATCCGCAAATCCGACTGCACCAGCCACGAAACAAGGGCGGTAATCGACCCCAGGGAAATAATTACAATGATGGTAATAATGGTTATTAACTTGGCGCCGATAGAGAAAGGTATTTTGTCCAAAGCGCGCCTATTGCGTTTTGCGCTCATATAATATTATCGTGGCTTTTTAAGGCTTACTATAGTAGGAATTCAAGAAAAGGTTAAAAGGTGTCAGTCACCTACGCTACTAATAGCGTGGTAAAAAATTATACAGACGCTATATATAGCGTAGGTGACTGACACCTTTTGTATGTTTTTTGCGAATTTTGCATATTTTTCATGGGTGACTGACACCGTAAAATATACTTTTCAAAATTGAAAAAAAATAATACCATACAACCAATAGTGTATTTTTAACCAGCCTTTGAAACGATTATTACAAATTTTTTGCTAAAGGAAGTGTTTGCATGAATACAATAATAAGCAATAAACTTAAAAAATCTCTCTTTATACTGATTTTATTCACGGCGGCTGTCTGCGTTTTCGCACAGGATGAAAGCGAAGACACTGTAAAAAACCGGAAAATAGCCATAAGCTTAGGCCCTGAGTTCAACATGAACTCCCGTGAAAATTTCGCAGGCGGCATGGTTTTAGGGTTTGATGTAAGTTTCGCCTCCGCTTTCGCAGCCGGTATCACTGTGACTGCCAGTTATAACTTCTTTGAAATTTTTGTTCTTGAGCCTTCGGCGCTTTTCCGCTGGTATTTTCTTGGTAAAAAAACACTCAGGTTTCTTTGTTCAAGCTGATGCAGGCGCGTACCTTGTCTTTGAAGATGACGATGTGATTCCGCTTTTTATGGGCGGGCTTCGGGCAGGATACCGGCTGCCGTTAGGTGATATGTTTTTTATAGAGCCGTTTGGAAGGGTTGGATATCCTTTCATGTTTGGTATTGGAGCTTTAGCTGGAGTTAGGTTTTAGAGAAAAGAGGTGTGTTATGAGGAACAGATTATTAATTGGTTTTTCTATTTTGGTTTTATTATTTACAACGGCTTGCGAGAATCCGTTTTTCCCTGAGAAGAGGGGGAGGGAAAATCCTAATATTATTAGCGTCAGCGTTACTCCCGATTCGGCTAATATTATTACAGGCGGCGTTATGCAATTTAGCGCGGCAGTCGCCAACAGCAGTAACCAGAATGTTACATGGTCTATAACAGGCGATAATATACACACTGATACAGAGATTAGCGCAGACGGCTTACTAAAAGTTTCTGATGATGAAACAATAGGGGTTGAAATTATTGTTACAGCCGTTTCTGACGCAAATAAAACAAAAAGCGGCTCCGCCGTTGTTACAGTTATAGATAAAACTATATACAGCATTGTGATTGATTACCGCGATGATGAAACCGGCGACACAGTTACCGCGAATCCGGCAGAAGGTTTTGAAGGAAAAGAAATTACATTGAATTACAATGTTATTAATAATGGAAAAATTAACAACAGATTACATTTCAGCGGCACCAATGAAAAGATTGATGATGTAACAAGCGCCGGAAGCGGAACAAGAACATATATAATTGATCCTGAAGACGCGATTGACAGCGTAATAATAATTATAGCCACCTTTACGCATACAGATTTAACGATAGACGAAATTTCATTTGCCGATAGTTCGCCCATTGTTGTTAAAACCTACGGAGACGCGCCTTTTACAAACGCTGTTAAAGCCGGACACCTGGGAACAGGGGCAATCACATATTCAAGCGACGATGAAGACGTTGCCTCGGTAAATAACAGCGGTGTTGTAACGATAAAAAAGGCGGGAAGCGCGGTTATTACAGCGGAAAAAGCCGCTGACGCTGTTTACGCTCACGCGTCCGCGAGTTATACGCTTGATGTTGAACACAAGACGCTGACAATAACAGGCGTAACAGGAGTAGACCGCGATTTTATTTTTGAAAATACAACGGTGGCAATTACAGGCGGCACATTGGTTGGCGTTGTAGGCGGCGACAATGTTTCCGCGATTGTGCCGTCTACAGGAACAATGACAAACGCAAACGCCGGAAACGCAAAACCTGTTACAACAGCAATCACTTTAACAGGCTCTGATTCAGGCAACTACTCCCTTACACAGCCTGTAGTTACGGTGAATATAAATAAAGTCGATCCTGTTGTTGTATGGCCTGTAGGTCTAACAGCGATAGAAAATTTTCCTCTTGGAAATATACCGCTTCCCGGTAACGGAACAGGCACACCAACCGGTGTATTTACATGGGTTACGCCAACTGCTTCTGCCGGTATTTCCGGAACAAAAGCGTTCAGCATGAGTTTTACACCAAACGATACAACAAACTATAATACGCTTACACAAAGTGTAAATGTATTGGTAAGAACTGTTGGCGCGGATATAGCAGCCAACATGGAAGAAATAATTGGAGACACCTCAAGAAGTTTCCAGATGGGACAAAATGGTGATGGAAGTTCCGGCAATGCTAATCCCATACACACCGTAACATTAACCCAAAGTTTTTCTATGAGTAAACATCAGGTAACACAGGAACAATACATGGCTGTTATGGGAAATAATCCAAGTTATTTTAATGGAGAGTCGACAGGTATAGTTGATAATATTTCTCGCGAACCTGCTGAGAGAGAAATACAAGGCAAACGCCCTGTTGAAATGGTAAGCTGGTATGAAGCTATTATATTCTGTAACAGATTAAGCATTTTGGAAGGCTTAACGCCTGCCTACAGTATAAGCGAAAGTACAGACCCTGATGTTTGGGGAACAGTACCAACAAGCAGTAACACAACATGGAACGCGGTTATAATTCTTGCAGGTTCTACAGGTTATCGTCTGCCGACAGAAGCGCAGTGGGAGTACGCGGCAAAGGGTGGACACCTTAGTAATAATTATATTTATTCAGGAAGTAATAATATAGATGAAGTTGCGTGGTATTTTGAAAACAGTAATTCAATGACACATCAAGTAGGGTTAAAAAAACCTAATGAGCTTGGCTTATACGACATGAGCGGTAATGTGTCAGAATGGTGCTGGGACTGGTACGGATCATATCCCGCAGGCGCGGAGACTGATCCTATGGGTGCGTCCTCGGGGTCTTTTCGCATGGTACGCGGCGGGGGCTGGGGCAATTCGGTGTTGAACGCCCGTTCTGTTGACCGCCAAGAATGCGAAAATCCGTACTACGGGAGCTTCTTCTTCGGTTTCCGCCTCCTCCGCCCCTGAGTTCTGCAACACAAATACCATCCGCGGCATTTGTGTTGCAGAAGGGCGTTTTATTTGTTTTTATGAGAAAACAAAAGAATTATATGTTTGGACTTATGATGAATTAAGAGCGATAATCGGCGCTTGAGTAAAAAAATAACCCGACCTTGCAGCGGCAAAATCGGGTCTGGCAAATGGGGGTACAACGCCTCCCTCATTCAGTGGCGATCCTCTTTCGAAGACATCATAAACATACTGTATATTTATCAAATTGTCAAACCTATGCAATACCTCAATAATTCACAGGAGGCATATATGTCCGGCGCATGGGTATAAAAACAAGTAAGCGGCTCAAGTTTTCCAATACCGGTAAATGGCTACCTGTCAATATTTTTAATTATATCATTACCATTCTTTTGGTTTGCCTATTGGAAGAGTAATATTAAAATTCTCTCCTGTAGGTTCTATAAGAAAAAATCCTTGATTTAATGCATACTCTCTTTCTTCATCTTCAATTACAATTCCCGCAACAGCGCCTAAAAAACGGCGTTTGTCGCCTCGTAAATCAGCGTACTTTCGCATTTTTTCAAGACGTAATACATGTTTATTTATATCGCTGATTGTCAAATTTGCTTTTATTTCAACGAGCATTGCGGTATCGCCATTTTGCAGAAAGACATCAATTTCAAATGAAAAATCATTTTTTTTATCCCTTACTTTATGCTTGGTACTGGCTTCCTGAAAATCATATCCCAAATCCCGAAATTTTTCCTGTAGATTGGGAGAAATCATATATTCAACAACATCGCCAAAACTGTTAGTAAAATCACCCAGGCGCTTGCCTATTTCTTTTATTTGCTGAGACGTTTCCCTCTGCTCTTGAGTAAGTTTATCCAATGAAGCCCAGACCTGTTCAAAGGTAATGCCTTTTGGGTAGTTAGGTTGTGTTTGTATTTCTGCCATATTTGGCCTCGTTATTTTGCGGTCTTTTACCGTTTAAAA
>WQRN01000022.1 GCA_009786715.1 Treponema sp. | reverse complement strand
GCCGCGGCTGAATACCTCGGAGTGCCTTTGTACAAATATTTAGGCACATTCCACGCGAACCTTCTGCCTGTTCCGATGGCGAATATTGTTAACGGCGGCAAACACGCTGATAATAAAATCGACTTTCAGGAATTCATGGTAATGCCTGTAGGCGCTGAATCGATGAAAGAAGCGGTTCGCTGGACAGCGGAAGTTTTCCACAGTCTTAAAGGCATTCTTCATTCTGCCGGTAAAAATACCGCGGTAGGCGATGAAGGCGGCTTTGCCCCCGATATCGACAACAACGAAGCTTTAGATTACATCATGAAGGCAATCGAAAAAGCCGGATACAAACCCGGCGAGCAGATGATGATCGCGCTTGACTGCGCCAGCTCCGAGCTTTTTGATGAAGGCGGCAAGAAAGGTTACAAGTTCTGGAAATCAAATCCCGGCAAACTTTTTTCAGCCGACGAAATGATCGAAATCTACACAGGCTGGGTAAACAAATACCCGATTATTTCAATCGAAGATCCGCTGGATCAGGATGACTGGGACGGTTATGTGAAACTTACAAAGAGCCTCGGAAACAAGGTGCAGATAGTCGGCGACGATTTCTTTGTAACAAACACAAAGCGTTTAGAAAAAGGCATCAAGATGGGCGCCTGTAACTCCATTCTGATTAAAGTAAACCAGATTGGCTCTCTTACAGAAACCTACGAAGCCGTAGAGATGGCGAAAAAAGCCGGTTACACAGCGATCGTTTCGCACCGCTCAGGTGAAACCGAAGACAGCTTCATCGCGGACTTGGTTGTCGCTCTTGAAACAGGGCAGATTAAAACCGGTTCAATGAGCCGCACGGATCGTGTTTGCAAATACAACCAGCTTATGAGAATCGAAGACGAACTTTCCGGCATCTCAGAATACGCCGGCAAAAAAGCCTTCTATAGCATTAAGGGATAATAATTGGGACACATGAAACGCTGATTAGCACGGATTAAACGGATTAGCGCGGATTATTTTTAGGTTAGAAGAAACTCTTTCCTTCAATCCGTGTAAATCTGAATAATCCGTGTGAGTCCGTGTTCCTTATGTTAATTTCTATGTCAGATCAAATAATACCTATAGATCAGCTTCTTCCTCATAAATTACCGCTTGTAGCTCTTATGGGCCGTCCCATTTTTCCTGGGATTTTTACGCCCATTATGATCGGCAACCCGGTCGATGTGAAGGTTGTGGAAGACGCTAATACAGGCGACGGGCTTATCGGCCTTGTTATGCTTTTAAACGAAACCGACGCGCCGAGTATCACCGATTTATACACAGTCGGCACTGTCGCAAAAATTGTAAAGAAAATAAATCTGCCAGACGGCGGAGTTAATATATTTATTTCTACGTTAAAAAGATTTAAAGTAAAAAAAACCCTTCATCCCAGTAACCCGATTGTCGCAGCTGTCGAGTACCTTGAAGAAGAGGAAGACAATACAAGCGAAGTAAAAGCGTTAACGCGCGCTCTTATTTCAGAGATGAAGCAGATCAGTGAAAATAATCCGTTATTTTCCGAAGAAATGCGGCTTAACATGATCAATATTGATCATCCGGGAAAGATTGCGGATTTTATCGCGAGTATTTTAAATATCGACAAAGCGGAGCAGCAGAAGATTTTAGAAGTTTTAAATGTGCGTAAGCGCATGGAACAGGTGCTTGTATTCATAAAAAAAGAGCAGGAACTTCTTAGGATTCAAAAAAAGATTCAAAGAGAGATTAACGATAAAATTGAAAAATCCCAAAGAGATTATTTTTTAAAAGAAGAGCTAAAAGCGATTAAAACAGAACTTGGTCTTACGACAGACGCTAAAAGTTCCGACTACCAGCGTTTTAAAGAAAAGTTTGACAGTTTTAAATTTGAAGGCGAAGTTAAGGAAGCCGTAGAGCAGGAGATGGAAAAATTTTCCATGATGGAGCCCAACTCCGCCGAGTTTACCGTTACGCGAAATTATCTTGACGTTATCGCTTCCCTTCCGTGGATGAATCCTGAACCCGAACACTTTGAATTAAAAAAAGCCGAGGAGATTCTTGAAGCCGACCATTACGGGCTTAAAGACGTAAAGGCAAGGATAGTGGAGTTCTTGGCTGTAAGGAAACTGCGGAAAGATACAAAGGGTACGATTGTCTGCCTTGTAGGGCCTCCCGGCGTTGGAAAAACATCGGTTGGAAAATCAATCGCGCGCGCTTTAGGTAAACAGTTTTTCCGCTTTTCTGTCGGCGGCATGAGGGATGAAGCCGAGATAAAGGGCCACAGGCGCACTTATATAGGCGCGATGCCGGGAAAGATCATACAGGGATTAAAAATTGTTAAGACAAAGGATCCTGTTTTTATGATCGATGAAATCGACAAAATGGGTTCGAGTTATCAGGGAGATCCCGCAAGCGCGCTTTTGGAAGTACTAGATCCCGAGCAGAATAATTCGTTTAGGGATCATTACCTTGATTTGCCGTTTGACATTTCCAATGTGTTTTTTATCGTTACGGCGAATACACTGGATACAATTCCAGTGCCGCTTCTTGACCGTATGGAAATAATTCAGCTGCCCGGTTATATCGACACCGAAAAATTGGAAATCGCAAAGCGTTATCTTTTACCAAAGAGCCTTGAGAAAAACGGTCTTAAGAAAAACCAGGTAAGGTATACAAAGGACAGTCTTTTGCATATCGCAAACGCCTATGCGCGTGAGGCAGGGGTACGCAACTTTGAAAAAAATCTTGATAAAATTCACCGGAAAATCGCGAAGCAGATTGTTGACACAATGGAAAAATCTGAAGAAAAATCGCCGCCGCCTGTTGAAAAAAACGCGGTTAAAGAAAACTCGCCTGTGTATAAAACCGAAGAAAAACCATTGCAATTTAACATTGATAAAAAATTGCTTGAAAAACATTTAGGTAAGCCGCTCTTCCGCGAAGACGACATTAAAACGGCTGACAAGCCGGGAATGTCTGTGGGGCTTGCGTGGACAAGCATGGGCGGCGACACTTTGGTAATTGAGGCTACGTCTGTTCCCGGCAAAGAAGGTTTTACACTAACAGGCAAAATGGGCGAAACAATGAAAGAAAGCGCGGAAATCGCCATGACTGTCGCTCGCAAACTGGCTGTTACCAAGTACGGCGTTAACACTGAATGGTTTGAAAAAAATCATATTCATCTGCATATTCCCGAGGGAGCGACGCCGAAAGACGGTCCGTCCGCAGGCATTACAATGGCGGTGGCGCTTTTATCTTTAATGCGCGAAAAAATTATCACAGCGCGCCTTGTAATGACAGGAGAGTTATCTCTTACGGGGCAGGTTTTGCCAATCGGCGGTTTAAAAGAAAAGACGATAGCCGCTCGAAGAAATAAAGCGAAACATATAGTTTTCCCAAAACAAAACGAGCGCGATTTAGACGAAATACCGGAACATGTAAAAAAGGGAATTGAGTTTCATCCGGTGGAAAGATTCGATGAAGTCCTTGCGTTGGCGTTATCTGATTAATAATATACTTTTTTAACCCCTTGAAAAATAAAACAAAGAATTGTAGAATACTCCTGTATGTGTGATATTGAACAAAATTTGCAAGTGAATCCAAATTCTCTCTTTTTATTGCCCTGTACCTCACAAAGAAAGAATATTTTCTCACAAACAGGTAAAAGAGGCCGTTTTACGGCTAATAAATAAAACAAGGAGGAATGTAATGAAAAATACATTCAAAAAAGCGGAGATTATCACCCTAATGGTGGTAGTCGGAATTTTGGCAATGGCATGCGCGTCTCTCAAGATTGCAAACGTGGAATGGGATACCCTGAAAGGACCAAACATGGCAAGACAATACATAGGCATAAATACATCAGAAGTCACTGTCTCTGTCAACTACGAAAACGGAGAACGCAAGGAAGTCAAAGTAAAGTCCCTCAATTATGATAAGGACAAGGCGGGCGTTCAGACTGTGGCAGTAGATTTGGGGGACAGCAGCGGAAGTTTTCAGACTGAGGTAATGGAATTGACGGGCATCCGCCTTTCGCCGGCAAAGACACTCTATTATATCGACGAAAAGTACACCTCGGTGGGACTCAAAATTTTCGGAATCTGGAAAAACATGCCCGAACAGGAACTCAGCTTTGGACAGACGCTGGCTCTATTCCCAAGCGGATTTGATTCAAGTACCGTTGCGGCAGCCAGGAACATTACCTATACATGGAACGGGAAGACCGCAACGTTTCCCATTACTGTAATACCCGCGCTGACATCAGGGCAAAAATCTGCAGCTTCCGCATTCACCCCTGCGCAGAATCAGCCCTCGCCTGTCGGTACATGGACAATGACTTTTAGAGTATTTGTAGATATGTATACCTCAACAGCAACATTTAATGCCGACGGAACAGTTACATTCGTCACAAGGGGGCTGAGTACTAGCTCGACTAACTATACATGGTTTGTAACCGGCGGTAACATGCTGATACTCGTTAATCCGGTGACAGGAGAAGGCTCAACTAATTTATACAGCATCGCAGACAATAAGCTTACCTATCTGGCGACTAACGGTCAATTGCTTGAATATACCCGTCGTTAATAGACAGCGGACGAAAAAGCGGCATGGGATTTTTTACTGTGCCGCTTTTTTTTCTTCTTCCTGGCAGATTTCCAATATGTCAGGGCGCATAAAAAGTATAAAGCCGGAATAATAATCTTTCCATTTTTGTTTTACTTCTTTTTCTTCGATGGCGCGTAACATACCTGAAATGATCATATCCATGTTTAAACTTGAAATGGCGGATTCCTGATTTTCTTCGTCTATTTCCGCTGGAATCGGGATATTCGGATTTATAGGGAAAGCCTGACCTGTTTTGTTGTATTGCTTTTTAAAACTTTCCGGAACAGGTAAAAAAACTATTCTTTTTTTCATGAGTCGGTTTTTGTTTCTTCTGTTAAGTCGGCGCCGCGATCGGAAGCGCGGGATGCGGTTAACATATCGTTAAGGCGTATCTTGTAACCCATTGGGATTGATTTTTCATCGAAATTAAGACCGAGGGCGACCATCTCTTTTTTTCCTTCAACATTTTCAGCGCGTACAAATTTTCCTTTGATTGTAAAAATCTCTCTTGGGTCGTTAAAGTCAACGCGTATTGCCGCTTCCTTGTCTAAAAGGAATTTTGGAACTCCCATCATGATCAATTTTGATCCTGAAAACGAAAGATCTCTTAATATGCAGCGGCGCGGCACACCCTGAATAAAAACCGCGCTTTCCGAAGATATAATATTTAATCTTCTCATGTTGTCAGGAGTTAAAGGAATTCTATCGTCTTTGCGCTTAACTGAATTTACATTCGCGTCCAGAATGCGGCCCATTATTTCGATAAAATCGTCAGGCGGCCTGTTGGAAAACTGGAGAGAGAACATATTCACATCCGGCGAGTTGCCGTAAGGCGCATTTGCCATGACGCGGGCGGCAACGAAGAATGTTACAGTATTTGTTTCTCCCGGCTGCTTAAAACATAAGCGCAGGTTAACAAAATTATTAGTAGCTTGAAGTTTCCCTAAAAGACCGGTTTTTATATTAGCGACGACTTTGGCGCCTTCGAATGAAGAAGTGTAGACAACGCACGGCCAGAAGTCATTTCCGCATTTTAGGTGTATTTGCTGCGTTAAGAGTCCTGTAACCTGGATTATTTCCTTTGTAAAGGTCACATAGATATCTTTAAAACGGTCGTATAAGACCGAAATTTTCTGACTTAAAAGTACGCCCATGCTGTAAATATAACCATAAATGCCTCTATTAGTCAATAGCCGCGGTTAATTCAAAAAGTAATCGATTTCATCTTTCATTCTTTGAGCGTGTTTTCCTATTCTCAGGTGTTTTTCCACTTTTTCATTCAGTTCTTCCGGGGTAAAAGGTTTTGTAATAAAATCGTTAGCTCCAAGACTCATTATAACGCTTACCGTATCTTTTTTTCCTTCTGTGGAAATAATTATAATGGGAATGAAAGAAAATTTCGGCACCGCTTTAATCATGGGGATAAGATCATATCCGGTTAAACCCGGCATCATTAAATCCATTAATATCAAATCGGTTTCATTATTCTGAAGATATTCCATTACCAGTTCAGACTTGGATAGCAAAGTAACATTATATTTATTATGCAAAGAAAAATGTATAGTTCTTAACATTGTTGTAATGTCGTCTATAATCAGAATATTCGGCTTTGTTTCATTGCTTTCATCAATTTTAACTTTATTATCTTTATCGGGATTTAACTGCTTTTCGATACTTTCTAATAATTTATTTATATCAAACGGCTTAGTAAAAAAATCGGCGGCGCCGAGTTTCAAACCCTTTACAACGCTTTCCTTGTCGTTTCGGCTTGATATAAAAATCACCGGTATCATGGAATAACGATTATCATATTTTAATTTTATTATTATTTCAAATCCGTCCATGTCCGGCATATTGATGTCTAAAATAATCAAGTTCGGTCCGACTTTATCTATTACTTCAAAAAATTTGGCGGCGGATTCTACGGCGTAAACCTCATAATACTCGCCGAGTTTGCTTTTCAAAGTAAGCCGGCTGTACTGGACATCGTCAACATAAATGATTTTTTTTCGTGATCCTGTTACCGCGGATGTTAATAAATAGTCTGAAATTGCCATATGTCATTCTATATTAATATTTAGAATTTTGTCAATTTTATCATATCAATCTTTAAAAGAATAATAAGAACTTCCCGTCTTGGCGAGGAGTCCATTTTTTTGTATTATTGATAATATGAAGGTAATTACCCTGGGCGATGAAAATCTCAGGCAAAAAGCTAAAAAAATTGATAAAATCGACGATGAGATCGTTGACACTGCGCGTCAAATGCTGGAAATCCTTAAACGAGACAAAGGCGTAGGGGTAGCAGGGCCGCAGGTTGGTCTTTCAAAGCGGATTTTTGTCACTCATGTTGAGGGTGATGAAGAGCGCGTCTTTATAAATCCGTCTATTCTTGAAACATCGCATACTACTTCCAAATATGAAGAAGGCTGCCTTTCTGTTCCGGGTATTTACGCCAATGTCGTCCGTTCCGAATCGATAAAGGTTCAAGCATGGAATGTAAAGGGGCGCCCGTTTACTTTGGAAACAGGCGGGCTTCTTGCGCGGGTAATTCTTCATGAATATGATCATCTTGAGGGTGTTTTATTTTTAGATCATGTTCCCGAAAAGAAACGCGAAAAACTGATTGAAAAATACGAAAAAACAAAAATACGCGCCGGTACAGATCAGGCAGGTTAAATGAGAATTTTATTCGCAGCCAGTCCCGCAATTGCCGTTCCGGCTCTGAAAGCAGTTTACGGTATCGAAGGAATCGAACTTGCCGGAGTTCTCACAAATCCGGATACTCCGAAAGGGAGGCATGGCGTTCCTGCGCCGACAGAAATCGGCGAAGCCGCGCAAAAGCTGAATATCGCGCCGGTTTTAAAACCGTTAAAACTTGATTCTGCCGCAAGAGAGCAGATTGGCGCGTTAAAATGCGACTTGCTTGTTTCTTTTGCCTGCGGACATTTTTTCGGCCCTAAATTTTTAGCGTTATTTCCAATGGGCGGGATTAATATTCATCCGAGTCTTCTTCCAAAATACAGAGGGCCTTCTCCGATTCAAACGGCAATTTTAAACCGAGACATTGTAACAGGAATCTCAATACAAACACTGGCTGACAAAATGGACTGCGGCGATATTATTGCATCTGAACAAATTCAATTAACAGGCAGAGAAACAACAGCCTCGCTTGGAGAGATAGCGGCGCAAAAAGCCGCTGTCATGCTGCCCGATGTGCTTAAAAAAATTGCGGATGGTTCTGCTGAAAAAACAGCGCAGAATCACAATGAAGCGACTCATTGTAAATTATTTGTTAAAAATGACGGCATTATAAACTGGGGTCAAAGCGCCGCGGAGATTGACGCGAAAATCAGGGCTTTTAACCCGTGGCCGCTTTGCAGCTGTAATCATAACGGACGGGAGTTATTTATACTGGAATCTGATATATACTCAGGCAGCGAAAACGCAGCCGCCTGCGCCGTGCCCGGTAAGGTCTTGGGAACTGATAAAAATCATGGTATACTGATACAAACAGGGGATGGAATCCTCGCTGTAACCAGGTTGCAGTATCAGGCAAAGAAGGCGCTTTTTTGGCGTGATTTTTTAAACGGAGCGCGTGATTTTTTAGGCTCCCAATTATAACGAGGAAATGATATGCGGTTAGATTTAAGTTCAATTGAAAATTATGTGGCAAACCACTTAAGACTGTTTATTATCTCAGTTGCGGCTCTTATCGTTCTGGTGGGTATTGTCGCCGTTTCTGTTTTTTTTGTCGCGGTGCGCGGCGAAGAGCAGACAATGGTTCCGGATGTAACAGGAAAGGAACTCACCGCGGCTCTGCTTGAATTACAGGTGAAAGAGCTTTATCCGCGTCTTCAATTGCGTTATTCGCAAACTTCAAGGGACAAAGGTTTTATTCTTGAGCAGGAACCAAAGCCGGGAACAATTGTAAAAGCGGGGCGCAGAATACGCCTTGTAGTCAGTCAGGGCGTAATTGTTAATAAAGTTGAGCGGTTTATCACCCGTAACATTGATGAAGTCAGAATGGATTTAATGACCCTTCAGGCGACGGCGGGAGGCATCGCACTTCTTACGATAAAAGAGCCTATTATGTTCGAGTTTTCATCAGAAAGCCCCGGAACCATCCTTGCGCAAAAACCTGAACCCGGAACCGAAATTTCAGGCCCTGTCGCTCTTGAGTTTGTTGTAAGCAGGGGAAGAGAAAACCTGACCGTTTCAGTCCCGCAGCTTTCAGGCTTGCCGCTTGCAAGGGCGCTTGAATTAATTTCTTCCGCGGGGATAAATTTTCAGTTTGTTTTAAAGGAAAAAGGCAGCAATGAAAGCGGTGAAACCGTTGTGTCGCAGAACCCCGCTGCCAATACAACCGTTTCATTAAATACGCCGGTACAGGTAACGGTGACTCATCCTGCGCAATTGGCAAATAATGAGATTTTCGGTCTTTTTAGTTATACAATCCAGCAAAATCCCTATCCGCTTTCCGTAAGATTGGAAGCGCTTACCCCGTCAGGAGAAAGACAGCGCCTCTTTACAGTCAACTACATGGGCGGTGATTTCTCGGTGCCTTACAAACAACCGGTTGGAACAATTCTTATTTTATCAATGCTGAACAGGGAACTCTACAGAGAAACCGTAGGAAATTATTAAACATAAAAAAAAAGCCTCAAATTGCTTTGAGGCTTTTCGTTCATAAAATGTTGTTTAGCTGTTTAAGCCTTTTTCCATTTTGTCTAATTGTTCATAAAGCACTTTGGGCAGCCTGTCGCCGAATTTGGAATAGTGGTTTTCGCGTACGTCGGAAATCTCTTTCTTCCAACCTTCAACGTCAACTTTGGTAAGTTCAGCCATTACTTCAGCGCTTACTCCCGCGGGCGGCTCGATGCTGCCGGGTTTAGGAAGGTTGCCGATCGGCGTTTCTATAAAGTTGTCCGCGCCGTCGCAGCGGTTGAACATCCACGCGAGTACGCGGCTGTTTTCGCCGTAACCGGGCCACATGAATTTGCCTTCCGCGCTTTTGCGGAACCAGTTAACAAAGAAAATCTTTGGAAGCTTGTCGCCCTTTCCTTCGTCCTGCGCTTTCTTGCCGAGCTTAAGCCAATGCGCGAAATAATCGCCCATGTGGTAGCCGCAGAAAGGAAGCATCGCGAACGGGTCGCGTCTGATTGTTCCGGCTTTTAAGTCGAGAGCGGCGGCTGTAATTTCCGATCCTGTGATCGATCCCATGAACACGCCGTGTATCCAGTCCTTACTTTCATTTACAAGAGGAATTGTCGCAGGGCGTCTGCCGCCGAAAAGGAACGCCGCGATCGGTACGCCTTTGGGGTCTTCCCATTCCGACGCGATTACGGGGCACTGTGCCGCAGGCACTGTAAAACGCGCGTTGGCGTGTGCGATTTCCTGACCTGCAACCGCTTTGTCGGTTTTGGGAGCAGGTACTTTTTCGCCCTTCCAGTTTGTGATTGTTTCGCCGGGTGCGCCGTAGCCGATCTGTTCCCACCATATATCGCCGTCTTCTGTCATACCGGTATTTGTAAAGATTGTGTTTTTCTTGATCGAATCCATTGCGCTCTTGTTCGAGGCATCGCTGGTTCCCGGCGCAACGCCGAAAAATCCGGCTTCGGGATTGATCGCGTAAAGCTGTCCGTCAGCGCCGAATTTCATCCATGCAATATCATCGCCGATTGTCTCAACCTTCCAGCCGGGAAGGGTGGGAATCAACATCGCGAGGTTTGTCTTTCCGCAGGCTGACGGTAATGCGCCCGCGATGTATTTTACTTTACCCTGCGGATTTGTAATTTTGAGAATGAGCATGTGCTCCGCAAGCCAGCCTTCGTCCCTTGCCAAAACAGAGGCGATGCGAAGAGCGAGGCACTTTTTGCCGAGAAGAGCGTTTCCGCCGTAGCCTGATCCATACGACCAGATTTCATAAGTATCCGGGAAATGGCTGATATACTTTTTGTTTACATCCGGTTCGCACGGCCAGCCTGTGTCTTTTTCGCCGGGGCCCAAAGGTTTAGCGATTGAATGCAGACAGGGAACAAAAAAACCGTCGGAACCAAGGACGTCCAGAACCTTGCTTCCGACTCTTGTCATAATGTGCATGTTAAAAACAACATACGGGCTGTCTGTTATTTCAACGCCGATTTTCGCGATGTTCGAGCCGACAGGTCCCATTGAGAAGGGGATAATGTACATTGTTCTGCCTTTCATACAACCCTTGTACTGAGCCTTCATTTCATCTTTTAACTTGGCAGGGTCTGTCCAGTTGTTGGTGGGACCCGCATCATCCTTGTTTTTGCTGGCAATGAAGGTACGGCTTTCCGCTCTTGCTACGTCCGAAGGATCGGAATGGAACCAGTAGCAGCCCGGTCTTTTTTCCTGATTTAACTTGACGCCGATTCCGCCGTCAACCGTGATTTGCAGCATTTTTTCGTATTCCGCCTTACTGCCGTCGCAGATTTCAACCGAATCCGGGGTCATGAGAGTGACTGCTTCTTCTACCCAGCTCTTTAATTTTGCGTGTTTCAATTCATTTAAGTTCATATTTACTCCTGTTTTTTTTCAAAATTCGACTTAATATATACTTATACACCATAATCGCCGATTTATCAAGGTATTTACAGTCAATACCTATTCACTATTGGTTAAAAATTGCTTATATTATATGTATGGATGATAGAAGAAGACGTATTGAAGATCTGTTGAAAAACACTCAGGAAAGTAAAGTTTCTCTTGAGACTCTTTTGGAGAATTTCGGAGAAAGCCTTTATTCCCGCACTAGGGAAATGAGTGAAAGTTTCGAAGACATTAATCAATATAAAAACTATCTTCTGGATATCGCTGAATCAAATATCGCTATAGGCAAAATTGAGGAGAAAAACAGGCGTTTTAAAGAACTTGAAGAAGCGATTAACGCCAAAGAGATTGAAGAAAGAGAGCAGGGTAAGGAAATGGCGGTTATTTACCGTAAACTCGGCAAAGCCCTCCTTGAAAACAGCGCCTACGATGATTATACCTCGCTTTTTAAGGAACAGGCCGACGCGTTAAAAGCCAAAAGAGAATCACTGGAAACCCGCATAGGTGAACTTGACAACAAGGAAGGCGGCAATGTTTTTTCATGGATTGGAAAGAGCGCCCAAGGGCTTGTTTTAAAATCGTTCCTGTCTAAAGCTCAGGAAAGCCAGGAGCAGCTCTATCTGAATATCGGCGAGCGTTACAGTACCCGCGACAGCGCGGGCGAAGAAGATGACGTCTGTGTTATCCGCGGCGAGATAGACAACCTTCGCGGCGTAATAAAAAACACTCTGGACGAGCTTGCCATGCTGAAAGACGAAAGGCGTATAATCACAGCTTCATTCGGAATCGACGGCAATCCTCAAAAGCAAATTCAATCGGTAAAAAATCATATAACGCAGGTAAAGGAAAAACTCGGCGTTTTGTACAGAAAGTTCGGCTTGCAGGCTGCAGGGATAGACGGAGATATAACCCCGGATCGAAAATATTTTATAGACACAATTGTTACAGCGGAAGACGCGGAAATAATCGGCAGAGCGGTAAGGCTTAATCAGGCTCTAATCGACAATGAAAAAGCGATATCAAAGCTAAGAGCGTCTCTTGCAATCGATGAAGAAAGATCCAAAATAGAAAAATATAAAAAATCAATCGACGAAAAAAAACAACGCATTGTAGATTGTCAAAAAAGTATTGCCGACTTGGAAGAAAGCGTCCGCGAAAGCGAAGGATATATCCAGGAACTTGAAAAACAATTATAAAGGCTGTTTGTTTATGGGAGGTGAAACAATTTTATGCCGGCTAAGAAACCTGTAAAAAAAGCCGCCGCGAAAAAGGCGGCGGTTAAAAAACCGACTGCTAAGGCGGCGCCTAAGAAGGCGGCTGCAAAATCTGCCGCCGCCGGCGGATCTGTTTATGATGAATCAAAAATAAAAACTTTATCATCTCTTGAACACATAAGGCTCCGTACCGGTATGTATATCGGGCGGCTTGGAGACGGTTCCAATCCCGATGACGGCATTTACGTTTTATTAAAAGAAGTTATTGACAACGGCATTGATGAATTTATCATGGGGAACGGAAAACTTATCGAGACGGTTATAAAAGATATTGATAAACCCGGCAAAGCTTTGGTGAAGATACGCGACTTCGGGCGCGGCATTCCTCTTGGCAAACTTGTTGAGTGCGTTTCTGTTATTAACACAGGCGCGAAGTACAATGATGATGTGTTTCAATTTTCTGTCGGCTTGAACGGAGTCGGAACAAAAGCTGTTAACGCGCTCTCCATTCATTTTAGGGTAGTCGCGATTCGAAACGGTGAGTTTGCCGAGGCGATCTTTGAAAGAGGAAAGTTAAAAAGCGATCGCAAAGGCAAGTTAAAAGAAAAAATTAAAGACGGAACAATGGTGGAGTTTATTCCCGATCCTGAAATTTTTAAAGATTACCTATTTAACGCGGAGTTTATAGAAAAACGAGTTCAAAATTACGCATACCTTAACGCCGGGTTAACCTTGTCGTTTAATAATAAAAAATTTGTATCAAACCGCGGATTGTACGATCTTCTTACGGAAGAGACAGGCGAAGACTGTCTTTATTCTCTTGGTTACTACAAAGGTAAACACTCGCAGAACGGACAGTTGGAAATCGCCTTTACCCACACCAACAATTACGGCGAAGAATATTTTTCGTTTGTTAACGGACAGTTCACATCCGACGGCGGAACCCATCTTTCCGCTTTTAAAGAAGGCTTTTTAAAAGGGATTCAAACTTTTTATAAAAAGGATTACCGCTCGGAAGATGTGCGCGAAGGGACAACCGCGGCGGTAGCTATCAAACTTAAAAACCCGGTATTTGAAAGTCAGACAAAAAATAAACTTGGAAACTCTGATATCCGCGCATGGGTTGTGCAGGAAGTGCGCAATGCCGTTGAAGACTGGCTGCACAAGAATCCAGAAGCAAGCAAGAAACTGGAACAAAAAATAACCGCGAACGAATCGCTTCGCACAGAGCTCAACGCTGTTAAAAAAGAAGCCCGTGACGCGGCTAAAAAAATCGCCCTGAAGATTCCTAAATTAAAAGACTGCAAGTACCACCTTGATGACGGCAAAGACGGCGAAGAATCGATGATCTTTTTAACTGAGGGCGATTCAGCGTCCGGTTCAATCGTATCCAGCCGCGATGTAATGACTCAGGCGATTTTTTCTCTGCGCGGCAAGGTAGAAAATGTTTACGGCAAAAAACGCGCGGCTATATATAAGAACGAAGAACTTTTTAACCTGATGATGGCTCTCGGCATCGACAACGACATTGATGGGCTGCGCTACGCGAAAATTGTCATTGCGACAGACGCGGACTTTGACGGCTTTCACATCCGCAACCTGCTTTTAACATTCTTCCTCTCCTATTTTGAGGAATTAATAACCGCTGGCCATGTTTACATTCTGGAAACGCCGCTTTTCCGCGTTCGCACGAAAAAGGAAACCCGTTACTGTTATACGGAAAAAGAGAGAGACGAAGCTTCCTCCGCTCTCGGATCTTCCAGCGAGATTACCCGTTTTAAAGGATTGGGAGAAATCAGCCCCAAAGAGTTCGGGCAGTTTATAGGAGAGGATATCAGGCTGGTGCCTGTGTCTGTCAGCACGCTTAAAACTGTGCCGCAGGTTCTAAACTTCTATATGGGTAAAAATACGCCGGAAAGACGCGAATACATCATGAAAAACTTGATAGAGGACGCTGGCTAAATTAAAAATCATCTTTCGATGATTTTTAATTTTGCTTGAAGTTTGCCTGCGGTAAACTTTGGCATTAAAAACAATGGTTTTAGCAGTGGAATTATTTGACCTTAAGAATTATAATTAAAATATGAAAAAAGTCTCTCTTTTCATCGTGCTTTTCCTCGCGGTTTTGTCTCTTTTTGGCCAGAATTTTCGTGAAGCGAAAATCCATGTCCCGCCGATTGACGGCGCCGGCAGGGCTGAAGATAATGTATATTTTTATAAACAACTCACTTACGAAGTAATTCTTCAATATCACACTGTTGTAAGAAGCAGAAATGGCAGTGATTTTATCCTGAAAGGCACTATTGAACCTCTTAACGGCATCGAATTTGACATATCCTATCCGGAAGATGAAACACCGGTAGAAAATGTCCCCGTGCATAGTTTTGGTCCTGTTCCGCCAAGGCCTATTCCGCCTGTAAAAACATCTATGAACATAAGGGAATTCTTTTCATGGGAAGTTGACAATGGTATTCATTTTTTCGATGCCAGCGGAGAAGACAATTATGTACCCGGTTCTGTTCCGCTCCTTCCTCCCGCCGCGCAGCCGGAAGTTGCCGCCGCGCCTGTCCCTGACGGAGAAGAATATATTTTTAAGCTTGAATTAATAAACAGCAGAACAGCAGAGGTGCTTAGCGGTCAAAGCATCATTTATTATAATCCGGATGCCTCGGTAAATGAGTTGATTTCCATCATCGTATATAACATGCTTTCCGGTATTCCCGATGAAGTTGAACCTGAAGGCGATTGGCGCGACAAATGGTTCTTCTTTGATATATGCGCCTTATGGGCGCCGCGTTATGACGGTAAGGATTCTATTAACTTCCTTAACTTCGGCGTTAAAATGGGCGCGGAATTGCATTTTACGAGTTTTATGTCTCTGGGGATTGGATTGCAGCTTATGCAGGAATTTGTTGTTCTTGAGACGCTTCCCGGTGAAGAATTCCGCGATATATTAATTGAGCTTCCCGTTTCTATGAAATTTGTGTTTAAACTATCTGATTATTTTCTGCTGGAACCTTATGGCGGCGTTTCGTTCAATTTTTCGATCATGGGAGTTACTGTGCCGTCAACGATGTCATGGTTTGCAGGCGTTCAATTCGGCGTAAAAGCCGGTCCTGGCGCGATTGTGATAAATCCCCGGTTTGCCATGGATTTTTACAAATCCATGCTTAGCGGCAGACCGAATGAATATACGCGAATATGCATGCAATTGGGCATTGGTTATAAATTCGGAGTCTACCAAAAAGTAACTAGGATTCGTGAATATTGACGGGAACCGTTCTTTTGTTTACTGTTAAATAATGGCTTACATTAAAAACCTTTTCGACCGTAATTTTTTAGAATACGCCTCTTATGTAATAAAAGACCGCGCGATTCCCGATCTTGAAGACGGGCTTAAACCTGTCCAACGGCGTATCCTTCATACCCTGTTCGAAATGGACGATGGCAAGTTTCACAAAGTCGCCAATGTTTCAGGTCAGTGCATGAAATACCATCCTCACGGAGAGGCGTCAATAAACCCCGCTCTTGTCGGCATTGCCAACAAAGATCTTTTTATCGACAGACAGGGAAACTTCGGAAACCTTTTTACGGGAGACGATGCCTCCGCTCCGCGTTACATCGAATGCCGCGTAACGCCTTTAGCTAAAGATATTTTTTATAACCCGAAACTTACAACATGGGTGGATTCTTACGACGGGCGCAATAAAGAGCCTTTGCTTTTTCCGGCGAAAATCCCCGTTGTACTTGTAATGGGCGTTGAAGGCATCGCGGTTGGAATGTCAACAAAAATTCTGCCGCACAATGTGCTGGAAGTTCTGGAAGCCGAAATTGCCTGTCTTACCGGTAAAAAGTTTGACTTGTACCCCGATTTTCCCACAGGCGGTTATGTCGATGTTTCTGAATATGAAGGCGGCAACGGTAAGGTACTGGTTCGCGCGAAACTTGATACTTCGGATTCAAAAAGCATAATTATAAAAGAGCTGCCGTTCGGTTCAACAACCGAAAGCATTATGAACAGCATCGACGCCGCGGCAAGAAACGGCCGCATTAAAATCCTCGGTATAAACGATTTTACAACTGACAAAGTTGAAATAGAAATAAAACTGGCGCGCGGCGTTTACGCGCAGGAAACTGTAGACGCTCTTTTCGCGTTTACAGAGTGTGAGCAGTCAATTTCCGTGAATCTTCTTGTAATAAAAAACGGGCTTCCCTCTGTAATGACTGTAAATGAAATCATTAAATATCACGCGAAACAGCTTGTTAAGATTCTTACAAAAGAACTTGAGCTTGAAAAAAAGGAACTGCAGGATAAACTGCACCTTCGCACACTGGAAAGAATTTTTATAGAAGAGCGCATTTACAAGGGCATCGAAAAAATGAAGACGGCAAAAGGCGTGCAGGATGCAGTCCTTGCCGGTTTTAAACCGTTCCTAAAAGAAATAGGGCCGCGCGGCGTTTCTGATGACGATGTTGAACACCTGCTGCGCATTCCAATCCGCAGAATTTCGTTATACGACATTAATAAAGCCCGCGACGAGATGGAACAGATCAACGCGCGCATAAAAGAAATAAATTCTCACCTAAAAAATATCACAGCCTATTCTGTTTCCTATCTTAAAGGTATTATAACTAAAATTAAAAACAACGAGGAAATCGGGCGAGGAGAGAGAAAAACAGTAGTAGGAAAGTTTGATAAAGTAATCGCGAAAGAAGTTGTAAAACGCGATGTTGATTTAAAATACGATATAAAAACCGGCTACCTTGGAACAAATGTTTCAGGCGCTAAAATAGCGGAGGTCTCGCCTTTCGACAGAATTCTCGCGATCCGTAAAAACGGAATGTACACAGTAATGGATTTAAGCGAAAAAGCGTTTATCGGCGCGGACGCGTGGTTTATAGGAGCCGCCGACAAAGATATTCTGTCTAAAACAATTTTTACTATTATTTATAAAGAACCCGGAAGCGGTTATCCGTGCATTAAAAGATGCGTAATCGAAGGCTGGATAATGAACAAGGATTATTTCTTGGTTCCCGACGGCGCGGAAGTTTTGCATATTGATATAAAACCCAAATTCATCTTTACTGTAAAATACAAGCCAAAACCGCGCCTTAAAGTGCTTACTGAAAACTTCAAGGCGCAGGATTACAATGTGCGCGGATTAAAAGCCGGCGGTATCAGGCTTGCGGCGAAGGAAGCGGAAAAAGTTATCTGCAAAGAATAGTATCGAGGGGAAGTTATGAGAGATGAAATCTTAATTGATAAAAACGCGGGGATTTCCGAAGAAGAGCAGCAGGATATACTTGATAAAATCAACAGCATGTCGGAAAGAAACGGCACTTTACTCAGCACAAAGATCGATAATGAAGACAGTAAAAAAATTGTGAATGCCGCGAAAAACGGCGCTGTTTTTCCTATTGCAGTTAATATTACCGCGTTTCTTTTGCTTGCGGCAGGCGGTTTTCTTTTATTTTTCTTCAATGGAAGAGCGGAGTCGCAAGTAAAAACCGGAAAAGCCGTTTATAATTTAACAGAACGAACGCTTATCGAGGAAATAAGGAAAGATACAGCCGAAAAAATCGCGGCTAAAGAAATGGAAATGTCCAGAATCGCTTCGCGTCTCGGCGAAGTTGACGATCAGCTCTCGCTGCTTTATTCCAGTAATAAGGAGCTCACGGCGGAACAAATCGCCGCGCAGGAAAGACTTCTGGCGGCTCAGACCGCTTTCCGCGAAGAGCTTGCCTATCTTCAGGATGAAAGATCGCAGATACTGGAAGCGTCCCGCTCGCGTGAAGCGCGTCTTCGCGCCCAGCTTGATGAGAGAGCAAGGGAGTTTGCCGCCGCTCAGCAGAGAACAACAGGAGAGCTGGATTTTGCAGTAAGCGAACTGGATCGGCTTACAAACGAACAGGATAGAATCGCCGCGGTTGACGCGCAGGTTTCGGGAGGTCTTGCAGCCGCAAGAGATTTAATTCAAAACGCCCATTATGATCAAGCCGTTCAAATTGCAGTTAACCTGCGTCATTTTTGCAACAACAATTCGCTTTCATCTTCGCGCGCGTTCCAGTCAAGGAGAGACTTTTACAATCAGGCGATTGATTTAATTGAGACGATGATAATCGACGCGCGTTCGAGCACAGGGTCGGTTATTAGCGCGGAACAATTTGAACTCCAGGCAAAAAACATGCAGCTTCAGGATAATATTTCTGAAATGCAGAAAACCATCGATTCGTTAAGCTCAGGCGGCTCAGGTCTTACGCGCAGAATTTCTGAACTAGAAGCAAATATTTCAGCTCTTCAATCAGGCAGCGCGGAAAAAGATTCAAGAGTAACGCAGCTTGATTCGGAAAACGCAAACCTGCGCTCGGCCAACGCAAGGCTTGAGCAGGAAAACACAAGAAACGAACAGCGCATTGCGGATTTAACCAATCAATTAGCGGCAATCAGGCAGTTATTAACAGATAATCAGCAGTAGAGAATATAATAAAATATGTTTTTATTAGAAACAAGCAGATTAACTTTAAGAGACTTAAAAATTGATGATTTGCAATTATTCCGCGATATGGGCGCTGAGGAAAAAGTGACAAATTATCAAAAATGGTTTTTTGGAAAAAACGGTTATGAGCAATGGGTTGAGGAATCGATAGATCATAATAATAGGGCTGTGCGTTTTGCGTATAATTTAGCAATTGTCTATAAAAAAACCGGAGAAGCAATAGGATGGCTTGGATGGGGGACAGATGATCTTGAAAAACGAGAATATGATTTTGGCTATGCTTTGCTGCCCGAACATTGGAACAAAGGCATTATGACAGAAGCTTTAAAATGCGGCGTAGATTATATGTTTAACAAATTAAACGCAAACATTGTAAGCGGCGAATGTGTTGCCGAAAACATAGGATCAGCGCGTGTTATGGAAAAAGCGGGTTTACTGTTAATTAAAGAATGGGAAGAAGAAAATAAAGAAAGAAATAGAATCGAAAATAGAAAACGATATAGTAAAAGTATATCTACTTCGTCTTCATAACTTCCACGCCGTTCCAGTCGGCAGGCGGCGGTGAAGAAGCGTATTCTGTGCATCTCTTGTAAAGACTGTCCGCGTTAAAGTCGTCTTTTAAATATACAAGGACTTCTTTGAATTTTGCGGCGGCTTCGCTGAAGGATCTGCCGTAGTAGAGTTTCATTCCCGAATTGTGAATGGGCCACGCTTTTTGCTCTGCCGGCAGCAGATTTTTTTTAACTGTGAAGATTCTAACGCCTTTTGTTTTTCCTTTTACGGCTACAGTGTCGAGAAGACGGTAGTGAAGTCCAGCGTTAGGCGCTTTTTGCCTGAGTTCATCGAATAAACTCTCTGATATTAATAATTCTGAATGGTATGTTTTGGTTAACCCTTCCATGCGCGACGCGAGATTTACAGCGTCTCCGATAACCGTGTAATCCATCTTACGCTCGCTGCCGATGTTGCCGACTGTTACTTCGCCGTAGTTTAAACCGACTCCGATTTTAAACTCGCATTTACCCAGGCGGCGCTGGTTATTATTAAAATCTGAAATCGCGTCGATCATTTCAAGACCGGAAAGCACCGATTGAAGCGCGTCATCTTCGTGTTTTTCAGGCGCGCCCCAAATGGCCATGATTGCGTCGCCTATGTATTTGTCTACAATTCCTTTTCTGTTGTAAATAATTTCTACCTGTCCGGAAAAATACCTGTTCAATGAGTTGACCAAATCATCCGGCGCCATACCTTCTGATATTGTCGTGAAAGAGCGGATATCGGAAAACAAAATCGCGAGTTTCCTGTTGTCGCCCACAAGCATCTTTTCAGGAGAGGCGAAAAACTTTTCGATTACATTATTCGGAACATATTTCTGGAAAATCTGGCGGATACGTTCTTCTTTTTTTCCGGAAAGAACAGCTTCAAACGCGTAGCGTTTCATTTGAGAATACGCCCTGTCAAGTTCTTCAGTCATTTTATTGAATGTCTGGGCAAGAACGCCGGTTTCGTCGTTGTATTCAACATCAACCTTGGATGAAAGATCGGACGTATTAATAATTGATTCCATCGATCTTACAATGCGCTTAAGCGGATTTGTGAGATGGCGGGTTATCAACAGCAGTAAGAGCGTCGCCGCAAGAAGCGCCGCGCCCAGAGAAATAAATATCTGTGTTGTTATTTTTTTCGCGTCTTCATAAAAAACATTCTCTTTTTCGGTTATTAAAATGTGCCAGTCAAAAGGGGTAAAATAAAAAGACTGGAAAATCCGTTTTTCCGCGCCGATTACCGCGGTCTGCAGGCCTTGATTTTCTCTGCTGAGGATATGTAAAAGAGACGATGCCTCCGGCTGTGAAAGCCCGGGATTTGACGTTGACATTACAAGAGCGCCGTTTTTATCAACGGCGAAAATGATTTCGGTATCGCTTAAAAGAATGCTGCGTCCGTAATTTTCTACGGCTTTTTTTGCCGCGCCGATCATTTCCGGTCTTCCGGCATAATGATTGTCAACAAGCAGCGACCATTGATTATTCGCGTACTTTTCAAGTTCTCCGAGCTTGAAACCCAAAAGCTGGCGGGCAAGACGCGTGATTCCGTTTACCGCCTGGAAATACGACGCGGTTTCCGCCAGAACCAGCGGAACAATGATCAGAGGCAGTATTACAAGAAACATTTTTAACCGGATTTTCATTTATTCTATTGTAAATAAAACGGCAAAATATCTCAAGGGGGGCGGATTCTATTCCGATATCAATAATATGAAGCGTTATAGTATTAAGTGTTTGCCGGGATGTACCGAGTACATCGATATTTTAAAAGAGCTTGACAGCGAATATCTTGTTCGTTTTACACGGAACAACAACGGAAACGTCAAGACAAGCGAAGAAATGATAACAAGGCATCTTTTTAATATCTGTGTACAGACAGGATACCTGAACCCAATGACAGAAAGTTCTGTCGCTTGATTCTAAAGTGCAGTGGTTCCAGGACTCCGAATTTTGGGAGCATTTTGCTCCCATTATGTTTGACGACGCGCATTGGAGTGAAGTTCCTTCTGTTGCCGACGCAGTAACCCGGCTGTCAAATTTTAATCTCTACGGCGAAACATCAGCCGATGAATGGAAAGAACCTTTGGAAGAAGCGCCGAAGGTTCTTGATCTTTGCTGCGGCCTCGGGCGCATTAGCTCTGAACTTGCGCGGATGGGTTTTGCCGTAACAGGCGTGGATATAACAGACAGTTTTTTAAACGCCGCCATCGAAGACGCTAAATACGAAAATTTGAATATCGAATATATCAAGTCCGACGCAAGGGATTTTGTGCGCCCCGGATACTTTGACACAATCGTTAATTTATATATCTCTTTTGGATATTTTTCCAATCAGGACGATGATTTAAAGGTTTTATGCAATGCGTATGATTCATTAAAAAAAGGCGGCACTTTTATAATTGAGACTATGGGTAAGGAAATTGCGGTGCGCGATTTTATAGAAGCCGAATGGTTCGAACGCGCAGGCAGCACGCTGCTTACAGAATACACCCCCCTTGATTCATGGACATATCTTAAGAACCGTTGGATTATAATAAAAGATAATAAAAGACTTGAGAAAATTTTTGCGCAAAGACTCTACTGCGCGTCTGAACTAAGAGCGTTAATACAAAAAGCCGGATTTAAAAAAACCGACATCTACGGAGACTGGGACGAGAGATCCTACGATCAGCACGCTAATAAATTAATCATTGTTTGCAGAAAATAAAAACCCGTGTTATTATCTTAAAATGAGTAAATACATTTTATCTTTGGATCAGGGGACTACAA
>WQRN01000021.1 GCA_009786715.1 Treponema sp. | reverse complement strand
CGCTTTACCAGATTAATACAAAGTTCCGCGACGAAATCCGCCCGCGTTACGGCGTTATGCGCGGACGCGAATTTACAATGAAGGACGCCTATTCATGGCACACTGACGATAAAAGCCTCGACGACACGTATCAGGCAATGGGACGCGCATATAGAAAGATTTTTAAACGCTGCGGCTTGTCTGTCATTCCTGTAAAGGCAGATTCTGGAGCGATGGGCGGCAGCGGTTCCGAAGAATTTATGGTAGAAAGCGAAGTCGGCGACAATACTTTGATTCTCTGCAAGGTGTGCGATTATGCCGCCAATGTTGAAAAAGCTTCCTGCAAGAGCGACTTTGTAGCGCAGACTGTTGAAGGCGCAAAAGCGGCAGCAGCTCCCACGCCTGCCTACGAAAAAATTGATACGCCGAATGTTAAAACAATAGAAGAGCTTTGCACCTTTTTAAAAACAGAGCCTCAAAAATTTATAAAGACTCTGATCTACCGCGCTGTTAATGTTGAACTCGATCTTTCTTCCGCTCCGGGATGCGGCAAACTTGAACGCAAAAAACCTTCGCAGGACGCGCCTTTAACTTATGCCGAAGCGTTTTTCGCTGTTGCAATCCGAGGCGACCTTGACGTTAACGAAGTAAAACTCGCTGCGGTTTTAAAAGCAAGCGAAGTATCTCTTGCGTCCGATGCTGATGTTACGCGTTTAACAAACGCTCCTGTAGGATTTGCAGGCCCTGTCGGATTGAAAAGCCTCCCTATTATCATCGACAACACCGTTACCGCAATGAATGACGCAGTAACAGGCGCATTGGAAAAAGACACTCACTTTAAACACGTCGCCTACGCCCGCGATTTTGAAGGCTGGATGATCGAGGATGTTCGCACCGTAAAAGCCGGAGACAAATGCCCTCTTTGCGGCGGCGAATTATACACAAAAATGGGGAACGAGTTAGGGCACATTTTTAAACTTGGATTCAAATATACAAGTTCCATGAAAGTCAGCTACCTCGATGAAAACGGCAAAAGCCAAATGCCCACAATGGGCTGCTACGGCATCGGCGTTGACCGCACATTAGCTTCTGTAATAGAAGAACACCACGACGATGCCGGTATCATCTGGCCTGTCTCTATCGCGCCGTATCATGTTATCATTGTTCCGATTAAATACGACGGAGTTGTAAAAGAAGCCGCCGACAAACTTGCCGCTGACTTAACAGCACAAGGTATTGAAGTGTTACTCGACGACCGCAATGAACGCCCCGGCGTAAAATTTAATGACGCTGACTTAACAGGCATACCTTACCGTGTTGTAATCGGTGACAAGGGCTTATCCGCTGCTACACCGCAAGTCGAAGTAAAACGCCGAAGCGAGAAAGACAACTACATGGTCGATTTAGACAAAGCTGCAGCGGAACTTATCGGGAAAATCGAAGAAGAGTTAATGGAATCCTTTTAACCGCGAATAATAAGTTCGTTCCAGTTATATCCCCATCGCTTTTTTAAAGTTTACCACAATTTCGTCGATCATAGGTCTTGCGTCGATGTCGAGTAACAGACCCTTTTTACGGTAGTAATCAATTAACGGAGCGGTTTGAGCGCGGTACACTTCGAGGCGCTTTTTAATCGCTTCGGGTCTATCATCATCGCGGATATAAACTTCGCCGCCGCAATGGTCGCAGATGCCTTCTTTCGTTGTGGGCGTAAATTTGGCGTGAAAGTTGAATCCGCATTTACGGCAAACGCGCCGTCCGCCGAGGCGTTCGATAACACCTTCATCCGGAATGTCAAAATTAATAACTTTTTCCACATTTGAGAATGAAGCAAGCGCTTCCGCCTGCGGAATTGTGCGCGGGAATCCGTCTAAAATATATCCTTTTTGAACATCATCCTGAGCAAGTCTTTCTTTTACAAGAGCGATTGTCGTATCATCGTCCACAAGTTTTCCAGCGTCCATGATTTCTTTTACTTTAAGACCAAGAGGACTTTGCGCCGCTACTGCCGCGCGGAAAATTCCGCCTGTGCTGATCTGAGGTACTCCAAGTATTTCTACGGCTTTTACAGCCAATGTACCCTTCCCCGCTCCGGGAGGGCCAAGAAAAATCATTTTCATATTAACTCCTTTATTTGTCTATCATATATCCTGATTGATTAAAAAACAAGTATTAATATTTAATAGTATTATTTTATTCTGTCTTTGAATTTTTAATTACAAACGGACGCAGTAGAAAGAACTGTCTTCCTTTCCAAAATCGCAGCGTATTAATAACAGCGCGGCTCGCTTCATCAACAAGGGACGTTATAAATACTCCCCATAGACCCAAATTGAATATAAAAATAAGAGTATAAGAAAGAACAATTACAAGAATAGTGCCGAATATCTGACTGTAAAACATCCATCTTGTATCGCCTGTACCGCGAATTCCATATCCAATAACAATATTAACCGCTTGAGGAAACATGATCATTGTTAAAAAAAGCAGGAACGGCGAAGCAAAATTAACAAGCGAGGCATCCGATGTAAAAAGACCGAGTATAACTTTAGGAAACAGGCAAAAAATTGCCGTAACAGCGGCGCAGACGATCAACGCGAAGCTTAAGCATTTAAAAACAATATTCGCCGCCTGTTTATGCTCATTTTCTCCTGTCTTCTGTCCTGCCAGCGTTAAACCGGCGTGCGCGAATCCGGCGTATAAAATGACAGATAACCCTTTTATGGAAAATAAAAGAGTATAAATACCCGCTGCCATTATATCAATTCTATTGAGAAATGAAACTATAAAAAGATTTCCAAGGCTCCATAACGCATATTCTCCGCCGGAAGGAAGCCCCATTTTAAAAACACTTTTGTATAAACTAAAATTGAATTTAAAGATATTGCGCACCTTTATTTTAAAAGGGATCTTTTTTCTTTTTATTACATATATGATCAAGAACGGCAAAGCGGCAAAATTGGCTATAAGAGTAGCTAAAGCCGCTCCTTCTATATTCATTGCGGGAAATCCGAATTTACCGTAAATTAATATCCAGTCAAATAGAATATTTAATACATTTGTAACAATACCGGTTACCATTATTATTCTTGTCAGCCCGATTCCCTGCAGTATTGATGTGCAAGTTGCTATAATGCCGACAATTAATAAATTGTAAGACGTTATTTTTATATAACTTGCCGCATATTCCAGAACAGGCGATTGAACGCCCATTATTCTGAACATCCATCCTGAACCAAAAAAGAAAAAGAAAAAAGCGGCTAACGGAAACATGCAATTTCCGATAAACGAACATTCAGCGTATTTGCAGCTTTTAGAAAAATCTTTCGCCCCGACGCTTTGAGCGATCAATATTGTTGTTCCGGAACATATCGCTAATATGGTTGATGTAACAGCAAAATACGGAACCAGCGAGTTGCCCACAGCGGAGAAGAACTCAGGGTTTATATGCCCTAGCATCGCTCTGTCAACCCAAACCTGCATCTGGTGGCTCAACTGCTGGATAATAATAGGAATTGCTATTGTAAATATATTTTTAACATGTGTTCTGTCTTTAAGTATTTCGTTCATATTTTTTGCCTTTAATCCTGATATTATAATGAAAATAAATAAATATCAATATTGGGGATTGTGACCTTACAGCTTCCCTTTTTTCATCTTGCAGGTAAAATTGATCTTTGTGCCTTTGTTCAATTCTGATTCAATGAAAATATTACCGCCCATTGATTCGATGATGCGTTTTGACAGCGCAAGGCCAAGTCCGATTCCGCCGTATTCTCTGCTGATGCTGCCGTCTGCCTGTTCAAAAATCGAAAAAAGTTTGCTTTGCTGATCCTTGGACATTCCAATTCCGTTATCTGTAACTTCAATGTTAAGCACAGTAAAATCACTATCTTCGCTTTCTAAACGGGCTTCAAATAAAATTTCGCCGTTTTCACCGGTAAATTTTACGGCATTTGCCAAAATCGTCGTAATTACCTGACGCAGCCGTTTTCCGTCGCCTATAAGAGAATCAGGTATATCAGGATCAACCTTGCATTCAATTAATTGCCGTTTTTTACCCGCGTTTTCATCCGCAATTCGCAATACGTCCCATATCATCGCTTTGCAGTCAAAAGCCGAATCCACAAGCATAAACGATCCGTATTCCAAATCGGAAATATCAAGCACATCATCTATCATGCGCAATAGCGTATGCGCCGCGGTGTTCATTACTCCGCATTGTCTTCTAATGTTATCGGAAATGCCCGATAACTCCAGCACTTGCAGCATTCCCAGAATGGCATTCATGGGAGTGCGCATTTCATGGCTCATACGCGAAAGAAATTCAGATTTAGCGCGGCTTAAATATTCAGCGTGCTGTATCGCGTCGCGTTCGAAAACGCTGGAAAAAATATTGGCTGCAAGAACAGCGAGATCCATCTCGCTCTCATTCCATATCTTCTCTTCATCATCCATGGAGAAAATAAGAATCGCGCATACGGCTCCTTTAACAAAAATCGGCGTAATAATGTAGTTTTTAAAATTCTGTCTGTTTAAATCATCAACCCTCTTTAATAACTCGTCTTTGGAATGAATACATAAATCTCTTTCATTAGCCGTTAATAAATTATTAATGGAAGAAATTACATTTTCATCGAACTCTACCTTGTCGCCTATGCGCTTTTCAATTGACAACTGTGAATTAATCCATTCATCCTGACAAACAAGAATATTATTATTTTCTTTTCTGTAAAGCAAAATTGAAGCAATATCCATAAACTCCCCAATCATGCGCAGGGTATCGTTATTTAAAGAAGCGGTATAAGTGTTTGCAAGAAAATTATGCGAAATTCTGCTTACAAGCGCCTGCTGCTTAAGCCGCTCCATTAACTGGATATGATTCAATATTCTCAATTTAACAATAGCCGGATGAAACGGTTTTATTATATAATCGGCGGCTCCCAAAGCCAGTCCTTTAATCTCCGCGATATCGCTGTCAAGCCCGGTAATAAAAATAACGGTAATATCACGCGTTTTTTCAGAATCTTTAAAAGCCTTAAGAACTTCATATCCGTCCATTTCAGGCATAAGTATATCCAGTAAAATAATATCCGGCATAAACTCCTGCGCGATTTCAATCGCGTCTTTTCCGTTCGTAGAAGCGAAAACTGTGTAATCAGAGCTTAATATAACCGTTAACGAGCTAATATTATCTCTTTCATCGTCTACAATCAGGATACTGTGCCTCTTCTTTACGTTTGTCATCTTTCCCTCACATCCAACTTTAATTTCGACAACTCTAGAATCGCCTGTTTAAAATCAAATTCTTCTATACATTTCGCGAGTTCTTCCGCTCCCGGTATTGAATGGATATCATCAAGCAGATTTTCACACTCCGGATTTCTATTAATCAGCATTGGCTCCAATTTCTCGAGCATTTCCGTAATTTTTTGCGCGTCATCTGTTTTTTCTTTTCTTTTTCTATCAATCTCGGCAAGCAGAGGCGATAATTTGTTAAGAACCAGTTTTAATTCTGTTTCGAGAATTTTCATTTCATATTTGCAGGCCGGTTGTTTTCCGTCCGCGAACAAATTTTCCAGCACTGCCGCGGCATTCTGCAGTTTTTTTTCTCCGATTTGCCCCGCATTGCTTCTGAGCGTATGAAATATTCTGTGCGCAAGCGCGGTATCATGAGTACTAACCGCTTTAATAATTTCTTCGTAAGTTTTTTGATTGCTTCTCGCAAAATTAATACGCCATTGTTTTTTCATTCTTTCTTCGTCTTCAAGCTCGAAGAGTTTATCTTTATCAGCGGAAGAATAACTGACAACGGGAAGGTGCCTTAAAAGACATTCGTATAATTCATGCGATGTAAAAGGCTTTCCGAGGCAGTCGGACATTCCATTATCAAGATAATGTTTTACATCTTCGGACATTATATTCGCGGTAAGAGCGACTACAGGAATTTTTAAACCGAAAGACGCAATTTTTGACACAGCTTCAAGACCGCCCATTTCGGGCATATTTATATCCATAAAAATTAAGTCGAAAGGTTTTTGACCTTCGCGCCGGCGTTTGGAAACTATATCAACGCCCTCCCTGCCGTTCTGCGCAATAACAGTATTTATTCCAACCTTCGCAAGATGATCGCAAATTACCTGCTGATTCATGATGTTATCTTCGCAAATTAATATCTCGCCTGTAAATTTCGGTTTTCCCTGAATACGCGACACATTTTCCTTTAAAACAGCGTTTGCCGCCTCATCGCTGATAAGTTCGAACGGCAGTTTGAAATCGAATCTGCTGCCTAATCCCGGAATGCTTTTTACAAGCAAAACGCCGCCCATCAATTCTATTATGTTTTTTGCTATCGGCAGCCCAAGCCCGGCGCCTCCGTATTTTCGCGTAACGCTTTCATCCGCCTGTGTAAAAGGCTCCATAATCCTTGTAATTTGGTCGCCTGTCATTCCGATACCGGTGTCTTCCACTTCAAAATGGATTACAACTCTAGAATCTTCACCTTCAATACCGGCGCGGTTATCCAGAGCGGCTAAAAGTTTTATGGTGCCTTCATTCGTAAATTTTACGGCGTTATCAAGCAGGTTGAGGATCGCCTGACGCAGCCTGATTGGATCTCCCAAAAGCAGTTTATTAATACCCGGTTCGGCAAGGCAATAAACGGCAAGTCCTTTCTTTTCGGCTCTCGGTCTGATTGTCATATGGCAATTGGAAATAACGTCATGTAAATCAAAAGGAATATGTTCAAGATCAATTTTTCCCGATTCTATTTTAGAAATATCAAGAATATCATTTATAATTTTAAGAAGCCATTCCGCGTTCTGCGATATATTTCCAAGATATTCCTTTACCTTCTGATGATTGTCGTAAAACTGCGCAAGTTCCGTGAACCCGATAATGCTGTTCATCGGCGTTCTTATCTCATGGCTCATATTTGCGAGAAAGGTTGATTTTGTTTTATTCGCGGTTTCCGCGGCATCCCGCGCCTGGCGGAGATCCTGCGCATACGCTTCATGTCTTCTTTGATTTCGTATATATCCAATCACAAGGATAAGCAGTAAAATAAATGTTACCCCTGTCATTATCAGCCTGAATTCAAACGGATGAGACTCCCATATCGGAAGAGAACGGTTGATGATCGCATGATCCCTGGGCAGATTTTTTGTGTTAATGTTGAATCTTCCGACGGTGTTATAATCGAACTTCCATCTGTTTAACTGCGCGGAATCATATACTATCGGAATCTGCGAAGGATGTATTCCGTTAATTATATCTACAGCCATAGATGCGATTATCCGGCTCTGCACGCCGGCTACGGTTACATATCCTCCCAATGTTCCGTGTCCGATAAACGACGCCGTCAAACTAAAAACAGGGTTTAATGAAGCGTTTGCCGTAAGAGTTTGCACATCGGTTTCCGAATAGAATTTTCCATCCGAATCGCTCAGATAGCTGCCGATTAAAACAAGCGTATCCGATCCAAAAGCGCGTATATCATCTAAAATCGCGCTAAAAGGCTTATTTTCGCTGAATATGAATTCTACGCTGTTGTTTATACCGGGTTTACCCGCGTCTATATTTTTTTGAATATCTTCGCGCACTCTGCCGCTTCTGGAAATTGCATAATCATTTAAAATAAAAATGCGGCGCGTCTTTGGATATAGGCGCAGCATTTCCATAACAGTTTCGCTGAAAGAAATTGTCTGAGAAACGCCTGTAATATTTTCTTCCTGCCCGTACAGCATGGAAGTGTTAAATCCCACAACATCAAAAAATAAAACAGGCAAATGCGGAAATAATAAATAATAATTGCTTAAAACAAATTCAAGCGCTTCATTGCCGGAAGCAACAATCAGTACCGGAGTGTGCGAAACAAAACTTGTGCGGATAATGTTTGACACAATGACATTATAACTGGCGCGGCTGAGAAGCTCGTTTGAATTTAAGTATAAATTGTAATATTCAAGCGAAGCGCCGAGAAATTTTTGGCTGCTTCCTGTTATGCGCTCATTATTACCGGAAGATTCTAAAAGTAAATTATCGCGGATAGATTCCATTTGGCCGCGTTCCCATTCGCTTTGCGCGTTATAGGAATTTATATGCAAAATAATAGGTTTATCGCTCTCAATATCCCGGCCTTCATGAATTGACGCGATAACGCCTTCAGCAATCATTTCGCTGTATGCTTTTTCAAGAAGAGGAACCAAATATCTGTGTCCGCTGTTTACATATGAATAAACCGGCTGCTGCTCAACAACGCCGGCTCTTTTTATTCCCTGCATAAACCTGTGTTCAAAATGCGACATACGCGGAAGCACTACTACATCAGTATCACCGTTAAGCAGAGAAGCCCATAATTGCGAAATATCGGCAACAGTGACAAGTTTGCCCGCGCCGGCCCGCCAGATGTTATTCGCAATATATTCATTTTGCCAGCGATAGCCAACCTTTAATCCGGACATATCGCTCCACCGCGAAAAATGGTACTTCTCGTTCGAACGGGTATAGGCGGTATACTCGACGTTATCAATCGCCACAGGAACTTTTATCAAATTGGGATACAATCTATCCCAGCCGTCTGTCTGGGTAGGCAGGATCACCGCATCACCGTAATTTACATCCGCTACCGCCGTACGCATACCGGTTAAGGTGGCAATCATCTGTAAACCTGAATGCTTTAGCGCTGTATAAAGCACCCGCTCAATAACTATTGAATGATCATCGCTCATTGCGACTTTTACAGCAGGAAGTTCGGATTCGATATGTCCGGTCTGCGCCCAGAGGGGAATATCCACAAATGACGTGAATAAAATAACGGGAAGAAACAACTTAAAGCATTTTTTCAATATAAAATTCATTCCATCCCAATTACATTAAAATGTACTATTTTCATAAACTAACTAACTAATTATTATATATTTAATAATAGAGATTTTCAACGGTCAAATTAAATGATATTAATGTTATATTAATAATTATAATAATCTACATTTTATCAATATATATTACAAATATATAACAGGCGCTTAAAACACAGCCGAACAAAAACCAAGCGTTATTAAAAGCTGCGCCGCGATATATGTAACCATCACGAAAACGTAATATGGTTTTTTGCGGAAAGTAACAAGCGCTAATGATGTATCGGACGCTACAAAACAAATGCTTCCGGCAAGAACCAGCGCGCCGAAACCGCCTCCCTGAGACGTAAAGAGCTGAACGGCAAAAATTGCCATTACAAGAATTATAGTCTCGTAAGCGATTACAGGGATTTTCATATCCGGCGTCGGCTGGATTATTTTGAAGATTAAGAAACCTAAACCGGCGCCTACGATAAAACAGATAATAAGAAAAGGAATATTAAACGGCTGTCCGAACCCGAACATCGCGGTTATATAACAAATGTGTCCTATTAAAAAACTCGCCAATCCAAGTCTGAAACATAAAAGGTTTGAAATTTTAATAAGTAAAACATCTCCAATCCAGGCAAATATAAGAGCCAGAACTATAGGCAAGAATACTTTATTTGCGCCGAAAATATAGACGGCAAGAATAAGAGGTATGAGTAAACCTTTTAAAACAAATTGGAATACGTTTTCTTTAAAAAATAATGTTGTAAGATAAATTACCGAGACAACGCCGAGTATTATCAGAAAAATGAGTTTTAAATCCATAAAAATCTTCCTTTCCGTAAAGATAGTTCTGCCAACGCCTGTAACGCTTTTCCTTTATCCGTTAGATATTTGTCTTCGTACAAAACCAGACCGATTAATCCATCCGAGTATGGCGTAATTGTATATGTGTTCCATAACAACACCACATTGCCGGCGTTAATATTGATTGTATCAGGCGGCCAGATGTTTTGTCTCAGGAAATAGTTAATTTCATACTCATTTGTGATTAGTTCTTTCAGGCTGTCTTCATCGACCGGATTCATTAAGTCGCTTACATCGAGGATTTTTTCCTGAGATATGTCTATTACGAAATAATTAGTCCGATAATTTCCATGCGCCATGCCGGTATAATAATAATACTCGTTGTATTCAATTACAATGAAAGATTTATTATGATTGATAATTTTGTAACTTTCATTAAAAAATGATTTATAAAAATATGCTTCACCATCGCCGCCGGTTAATGGCGGAAAATCATCGTTTGTAACAGGACCGATAAATTTATTCTGAGCATTGGCAATATAATCATCGAAACCCATATTACTATAGATCAATCTTTCGATTAAACCGGCAGTTTTCTTTGAATAATTTACATTCTCCAGATAAATATCAAATTCAACGACATATGTCCCAAATAGATCTTTTTCGTCTTTGAAATGCTTTTGTACAATACCATCACTTTTGCCGCAGGCAGCAAATAAAAAAGGCAAAATCGCCAAAATTATAATTAAATCTCTTCGTTTCATTTTTACTTCCTTATTGATAATATACCAAATATTCAGCATAAAACAGATATTTTACGATTTCCCCCTGTTGCCTTTTTAATATAATGGTGTTATAGTTATGTTAACGACCGTTCGGAAACTGAATATATGACTAAAACGGAAATAATAAACGCGGCGTTCCGTGTATGGGGCCGCAATTTTTACAGGAAAACCAGTCTCTCGCAGCTTGCATGTGAACTGAGAGTTAGTAAGCCGGCTTTATACCGCCATTTTTTAAATAAACAGGCGCTTACCGCCGCTATGACCGAACGCTTTTTAGATGATTTTGCCGGCGTTGTCCGCGAGGACTTTGAAAACGCCCTACAGGCGGAGAACGCGGACGAAGGTATTTCTACCATAGTAAAGAGCATCTGCGGCTTTTTTGCCCGCAATGTTTACTCCATGATTTTTTCCATGATCAACATATACGAGCGCAATATTGACGGGCGAGACTTGTTAAACCAGTTAAAATCCCGGGGCGTGGACTTTAGCACTTTGAGTACGGTTGTCAACAGGAAATATAAAGGCGATGACGCGGTAATCAGGCTGATTTTTACAACTCTTACCTTTTTTATGTCGCATTACCATAAAGTAAAAAAAACGATGTGCAATCCGTTATCTGACGAAGATGTCCAGAAAATAACTTCAAGGATATTTAAAACCATTAAAAACGGACTTGGTTATTCAGCGCAAAACGCGGAACTGGATTTTGACAGGCTTGAAAAACTTGTGGAGAATACTCCTCTTGACACTGAAACAGAGCCGTTTTTTAAAGCTGTCGCCGAGGCAGTAGCCGAAACGGGTCCATGGGAGGTTTCCATGGAAATGGTCGCCAAAAGACTGGGACTCAGCAAGAGCAGCCTTTACGGTCATTTTAAAAACAGGAAAGATATGCTTCGCCGTCTTTTCATATCTGAATTTATGCGGATTATCGAATTTGCAAGAAAAGGCATTAACTCGTCTTCGAATAACACAGAGCAGTTATTTCTCGGGATTTATTCGATAGCGGTTTATCTCCGTTCAAGACCGGAAATTCTTATCGCTATGGATTGGATCCGTACGCGCAGGCTGGATCTCGGCAAACCGGATAAACGCCTTGAGGTTTTCAATCTTTTTGAAGACGTTGACATTGAACCTCTGCGAGGCTTTGCGGAAGAGAAAAAACGCCGCGCTTCTCACTGGATTTTGTTTTTATTAATAAATATTTTAATTCACCCCGGCAACGGGATGCAAAATGACAATATAAGATTGTTATATAAATTTGTCACATTAGGTCTTGGAGGCTTTAACAAATGAGAAAAAAATTATGCGCCGCGGCAATTATTCTGTTATTATCCGTATCCGCTCACGCGCAGGAAACCCAGCCGCTGACGGCAAACAGCAATGTAAGACAGCTCACTCCCGATCAGGCGGTTGATCTTGCGCTTAAAAATAACCTTAGCCTTGAATCATCAAGAACAAGCTTATCAACAAAAAAACGGGCTTCTGATTTTTCGTGGAACCAGTTTATACCAAGTATAACTATTGGCGGCGGATTAAGCAGAAGCAATGAAGCGTCAAAGCAATCGGGGTTTATTCCTCTGGAACAAATACCTTTAAACCCGCTGTACACAAACCCATTAACGGGTACTTCATTGTTACCGCCGGGAGTACCTGAATTTTACGGCGTTGTCCCCTACTCCATCGAGCTTCCTCAATGGAATGTTGTCGGCAACATACAAATGTCGCTCAGCATCAGCGCGGCAATGTTCGAAAACATGAGGCGGCTGCGCATTGATTACGAAGGCGGCTTACTCAGCTATGAGAAAGCAAAACTTCAGCTTGAGCGCGATGTCCGCAAGGCGTATCACAGTATATTGTTATTGCAGGAAAACATCACCCTTCTTCGCGGCAGTTATCAAAATGTCGAAAGTCAAGTACAGATGGCACAGGCGAATTACGACGCAGGTCTTGCGCCTGAACTTACTGTGCTGCAGGCGCGCGTAGCAAGAGAAAATATGCGTCCCGCAATAGATCAGGTTGAAAACGGATTAAAACTGAGTATGGCGCAGTTCGCGATGTTCCTTGGAATGGAGTACAACGCTGAATTTGAACTTGTGCCTGTTACGGAAGCTGCCGAGTTTATTTCGCTGGATGTTACAGAAATGATTTCCAAAGCGGCATCGGGAAAACCGGATATTCAGGAATTAAGGCACACAATAATGATGATGCAAAGCGCAAGAAGATCGCTGGTTTTTTCGCTCACGCCTGCGTTAAGTTTGGGATGGACCAGCCAGTCTTTGTTTAATCCTTTAAAGGATCCATGGAAAGATCCATGGTTTGAAAATAAAGATGATTGGATAAGATCCGGTTCTTTTACAATTATGCTCGGCGTGCGCCTGCATAGTTTGATCCCGTGGAGCCAGGACTTCCAGGGAATCAAAAACATGGACGATCAAATCAGAACCGCTACCATCGGCCTTGCGCAGTTGATTAACGGAACGGAAATAGAAGTTTACAATATAGTGCTTTCGCTTGAGCGGATACATCTAAACACCCGGACGCTTTCCGAGACGGTTACCCTTGCGGAACAATCTTACCGCATGACAGAAGCCGCGTACAGAGCGGGGCTTCAGGATTATTTTCAAGTTCAAAGCGCGGAACAATCACTCAGACAGGCAAGAGTTCAATTGCTTGAACAGCAGTTTAATTATTTAAACGGTTTAATCGATCTTGAATATTCAATTGGCGTCCCATTTGGAACGCTTTCAAAAAGGAGCAAATAATGAAATTAAAAAAAGGAATATTGTTATTATTAATAGCGGTATGCGCATTTTCAGGATGCGGGCAAAAAAGCAAAGCGGGCGCAGGAGTAATTGATGTGCCGGTGTTTGCTGTAAATACAATTTTGGCCGTTCAGGGACAAATTCAAAATTATTTATCATTTTCGGGCGATATAGTCGCAGGTTCTACAGTTGACGCTTATTCGGACGCTGTAGGAAAGGTAACCGAGATTTATGTTTCAGTCGGAAACAGAGTAAATAAAGGCGACAGAATCGCCGCGGTAGACCCTTCCCGCCCGGGAATGACTTTCCGCCAAAGCGTCGCAACAGCGCCGATTAGCGGAACTATTATCATGATACCGGCGCAGGTCGGAATGACCGTCAGTCAGGCGGTGCCTCTCGCGCGTATTACAGGCGGCGGCGGATACGAAATAAAACTCAGCGTCGCGGAGCGTTTTATCTCCAGAATGGCGATGAACCTTCCCTGCGAAGTAACTTTAGACGCGTGGCCCGGCGAAATATTTAACGGAAGCATAAGCGAGATATCCCCCACTGTAGACCTTGCCTCAAGAACAATGGAAGTGCGCGTGAATGTAACCGACACAAGAGGCAGATTAAAACCCGGCATGTTCGCGAAAGTGCGCGTTGTTACAGAACGAAAAAATAATATAGTGAAGATTCCGGCGTCCGCTGTTATAAACAGATTCGGAGAGCAGTATGTTTATGTCGTGGAAAAACTTGAGGAAGAGATCAAAGAAGATACGCAGGAAGAAGTAAAAGAAGAAAAGAAAAATATATTCGCGAAAATAAAAGATAAATCTAAAAAGAAAGACGCAGAAGAAACGAGCGAAGGCGAAGAAGTAATTAAGAAAACCGAAGAAAATTACATTGTAAGAAAAAGAATAATTACTCCGGGCATTCTGATAGACGGAGTTATAGAGATTACAAACGGACTATCACCTAACGAAGAAATTGTCGTTAGAGGGCAGACGCTTTTAGATGACGGCTCGCGCGTAAATGTTATTGAACGCGTTACCCCGTTAAAGGAACAATTATGAGCATGGTAAAAGGCGTCGTTGCGCGTCCTACAACAATATTAATTATCTTTCTGCTATTGATAGGTCTTGGCGTTTTCGCGATGATAAACCTCCCTATCGATCTTTATCCTGAGATAAATCCGCCTATTTTGGTTGTTTACACATCGTATTCAGGAGCCGGCCCTGAAGAAGTTGAAAGATCTGTTACGCGCCTTTTGGAAGCTACCCTTTCAAGCGCGTCCGGTCTTGAAAAGGTAACGTCTACTTCAAGCAAGGGAAGCAGCGCTGTTATTATGGAGTTCGGCTACGGGACGGATATGTCCGACGCATCAAATTCTATCCGCGATTTGCTTGAACGCATCAGAAATTATCTTCCGACCGGCACAGACGCGCCGATGATCTTCAAATTTGATCCGTCTATGATCCCGATTATGGGTCTTATGGTAACGTCAGACAGGCGCTCTCCGGAGGAATTGCGTGAAATCGCGGAAGACACAATCGTACCGCGCATTGAGCAGACGCCGGGTATCGCCACAGCTTCAGTCGAAGGCGGAAGAGAAAAAATTATCCGCGTTGAAATTCCGCAAAGCCGCCTTGAAGCGTACGGCCTTACAATTTCGCAAATTCAGCAGATGCTCTACATTCAAAATATGCAGACAGCGGCCGGAACAATCACGGAAGGCGGAATGTCTTACCTTCTTACGACAATGGGCGAATATACATCGCTTGACGATATCAGAAACACGGTTATCACATACAAGGGCGGAGGATTTGTAAACAATCAGATAGAAATGCCAAGGCAGATATTTCTGCGCGATATTGCCGACGTTTTTGAAGGCTACCGCGATGAAACAAGCGTTGTTTATGTAAACGGTCAGGCTGCGGTAACGATGAACGTGCAAAAACAAAGCGGAAAAAATTCTGTGCAGACAGCTACCGAGCTGCGCGCAAGAATTGAAAAAATGTCAAAAGAACTTCCGCCGGATATAAAAATAAAAGAACTTTTTAACACAACAGATATTGTAGAAAATTCTCTTAATCAGGTAACATCTTCGGCGTTTATGGGCGCGTTTCTCGCGATTTTTACGCTTTTCCTCTTCCTTCGTTCTGGAAAACCGACGCTTATTATCGGTATCAGTATTCCAGTTTCTGTAATTGTTACCATGCTTATAATGTACTTCGGAGGGCTCACGCTCAACTTAATGACAATGGCAGGCCTTATTTTGGGTATAGGAATGCTGATAGACAACTCTATCGTAATTCTTGAAAACATATATAAATACCGCGAGAAGGGAGCGAAATTAAAAACGGCGGCTGTGCTTGGAACATCGGAAATGATAACGGCGATCACGGCTTCCACGATTACAACAATCTGCGTTTTCGCGCCTCTTGTAATGTTTCAGGGACTTTTGGAAATAGCGGGTGAAATGTTTTCAGGTCTTGCGTTTACAGTTGTAATATCACTCGGTATTTCGCTGTTTACGGCGATTTTCCTTGTGCCTGTTTTATGCAGCCATTACCTTCCGCTTGTTACGCGAAAACAAGTGCCCTTAAAAGGATTTCTGGCTGTTGTTGACGCGAAATTCGATCACTTTTTCGTCTGGCTTGACACCAAATACAGAAACGCGGTAAAGAAAGTTCTTAATCATAAAATGACAGTTATCCTTATTTTATCAGTATTATTAATAACAAGCGTTGTTTTAATACCTATAATCGGATGGGAATTCATGCCCCAGCAGGATGATGATAATGTCAGCGTAACGGCGACGCTTCCTATGGGAACAGCTCTTCAGGAAACTGAATCGGTTTTAAGGCAGCTTCAAATTATAGTAGAGAATGAAGTTAAAGGCTACGATACCCTTGTTCTGCGCGTCGGCGGAGGCGGCTTCATGGGTCTTGGCGGAGGCGGCACAAACTCGGGATCTCTACGCATCAATCTTCCTGAGTTTTCAAAAAGAATCGAATCCGCAAATGACATTAAAAATATTCTGCGCCCCTATTTTAACCAGTTTCCCGGCGTTATGTTCTCATTCGGCGGAGGTATGAATTTAATGGGCGGAAGCGGCGTTGATATTATTATTAAAACGGACAATCTTATAAAAGGTAAAGCGATAGGCGAGAGAATTTCTTCTCTTTTAAAAGAAAGGCTTTCTGATTATGTTACGGAACCTTCCATTGATTTAACAGACGGGCTTCCTCAGTACGAACTTGTTTTAGACCGCCAAAAAATGTACGCCCTAGGTCTTAACACAATGACAATCGGCACCGAAATAAAAGCCGCGGTAGACGGCGCTATAGCGACAAGGTATAAATCCAGCGGAAAGGATTACGATGTTATTCTAATTCTCGCAGAGGCCGACCGTAACACCCTTCCCGCTCTTGATCAAATTTTTATAAACAGCCAGATAGCCGGAAGAGTGCCTCTGTCCAGCTTTGTACAGTATCAGGAAGGAACAGGACCTCTTTCCATCAGACGTGAAAACCAAAGCCGTGTTATTCACGTAACGGCAGGCTACAAACCCGGAGTCAGCTCTAACCATCTGCAATCAATGCTGGAAGAAGTAATTAGAGCGGAAATACCCGTGGAAGACGATGTCATTCTTGAATACGGCGGCGCAAACGCGGAAATGATAAAAATATTCACGCGCTTTATTTTAATCTGCGTAATAGCGATCTTCCTTGTATTCGGAATAATGGCAAGCCTTTTTGAATCGTTCAGATCGCCTTTTATTATCATTCTTACAATTCCGCTTTCTGTTATCGGAATTGTCACAATCTACCTTATTACAAACACGATCTTCAACGCGCTGACGGCGGTAGGCCTATTGGTTCTAATCGGAATTATTACAAACAACGGCATCATCCTTGTAGATTACACAAACCTACTGCGCAAAAGAGGTTACGCGCTGAATGACGCAATCACAGAAGCCGCGCGAAGCCGTCTTCGCCCGATATTGATGACAACCGTTACAACCGTTTTAGGACTTGTACCCATGGCGTTCTTCCCCGGCGAAGGAGCTGAACTTGTAGCGCCTATCGGCAAAACAGTTCTCGGCGGTCTTTCATTCGGCACATTGATGACATTATTCCTAATGCCCGTTATGTATGCTATCATTAATAAAAATTCAGACAAACGAAGCGCGAAAGCGCAGGCAGCGCGCGATAGAATCGCCGCGGGCGAAGGACGTTCAAAAACGGCAATTCCAACAAATACGGAGGGAGTATGATCCGCATAGAAATAATCGCTAACCGCTCAGTAGAAGAAAATATTCTTGAAGCTTTCGCGAAAGAACAAGTCGGGAAATTTTACACAAAAATCCCGAATGTGCTGGGGATCGGCGCCTGCGGTCCCCGCATGGGAGACGCTGTCTGGCCGGAGGAAAATTTCGCGCTTATAATTTGGTGCGAACAAGACGAAGCCGAAGGCATAAAGAGGGCGATTGCAAAAGTTAAGGAAAAATTTCCCGGAGAGGGGATAAAGATTTTCGGCGTCTAAGCCATTTCGCCGTCCATTCTGCCTTGTAATGTCTGTTGAATATATTTGCGTATTCTGGAGCGAACATCAGAATCAACCTTTTGGGTGAACAGAAACACGTAAATTTTATCGGGGCCTTCCATGCGCGAGCCGAAAACAACACCTTCCACTTTTAAAAGCATGGACTGGAGTTTTAGCTGTATATCTTTCTGAAGCATGTTTTTTGGAATCTCGGGATTATTATTAAGAACGCATGAAAAACCAACTGTGCTTATATCTTTTAGCGTGCCGTTAACATAATCATTGGCGTACGGGAGATTAATAGTCGCGATAGTGTCACGATCGGGAGAAGCGCGGAGATACTTGCGCCGCCCTTTTATATTCATTACTCTAAGTACTTCCAGCACCGTCTCTCCGGCTTTGCTCATATCATGTTTTAAAGCCAGATATCCGCAGCTCACTTTGATCTTGTTTAGATATTTATCTTTTAAATCATCGCTGGAATTGGAAGTAAAAATTCCGAATAACACGCCGGGCGTAGCCGCGGATACAGTCCCTATCCATTTTTCCCATTCCGCTTCCGGCTGACCTTCATCGATATTGATAAAAACAACAGCCTCTTTGTATCTCTTTAACACGCGCGGCAGACGATTATGATCTTTTGCTATATATACTTCGTATTCCTGCTGCACAAGTTCGGGGAGAATCTGGATCTGCACAGTATTCGGAGGATAGAGAAAAAATACTTTCTTTCCGACTATTTCTGAATTTGTATTTGCTTCATCGCCCATATTTATTCCGGTTATTTAACGCTGATTAATTCCATTTCAAAAACTAAAAAACTGTTCGCGGGAATCACCCCTCCGACAGCCCGATCTCCATAGGCTTTCTCAGGCGGAATAATTGCAAGCCGTTTTTCTCCGGCTCTCATATCCATAATCATTTCATCCCAGCCTTCAATAACTTTTCCGACGCCTGCCTGAAATTCCAGCGGCTTGCCTCTTAAACCGGAATCGTCAAAAACAGTGCCGTTGAGCAGCTTGCCTTTGTAATGCACGCTGACAGTCTGACCTCTTGCCGGTTTATTGCCGGTTCCCTGTTTTTGAATAATGTAGCGGACACCCGATGATGTCTGAGTTGTGTTGGGATAATCCGCGGCAATTTTAGCAAGGTCTGCCTGACGCTGAGACTGCGATCTATTATCACTCGCTCCCTTAACTTGCGCGAGCAATTTATCAAAATTAGCCTGATCGGCGATAAAAGCGTTCGCCTCCGCTCCGTTTCTGACTATTTCTACCTTCTGAATTTTATCTCCGCGTTTCATCGCGTTTACGACTGTCTGTCCCCGGGCGACATAACCGAAAACAGTATGCTTTCCGTCCAGATGCGGAGTAGGAACTATAGTGATAAAAAACTGGCTTCCATTGGTGCCGGGTCCGGCGTTTGCCATTGAAAGAACACCGGGTCTGTCGTGCTTCAATCCGTTATCGGTTTCATCCGGAAATTGATAACCAGGGCCGCCGGTGCCTGTCCCCAGAGGACATCCGCCCTGAATCATAAAATCGTCCTTGTCGCCGTTTGCTCTGGATATAACCCTGTGGAAATTAAGACCGTCATAAAAACGCCTTCCCCTGTGGTTATCCATTTTCCCTTCGGCGAGAGCGATAAAATTACATACCGTAAGCGGCGCTTTCTTGTATTCAAGACGCACGATTATTTCCCCGCGATCGGTCGTAAACTTGGCATAAAGCCCATCGCCCAGATTCTGGGCATCAATTGTTTCTGCAGCGCTCAAAATTAATACAACTCCAATAAATATTAATAATTTTGTATTTTTCATATATAACTTATATCATGGTTTTGGGCAATTATCAACATATAAATACGGCTAAAATTACGGTTCTATGGTGAAAGTAACCGTTTCCTCCTCGCGGCCGTTTCTAACCGTTAATGTATTAACCCCTTGTTCACGTTCCAAAAAGAATATAAAAGGACGGTCTTTTCTGAATGTTCTGCCGTTATGCGTTACGTGCAATACATTATCATCGCCTCCGATTACCTCTGCAGGAATTTCATCCATTCCGATGCCTGAACCGGAAAGATAAACAAAGCCGTTCCGCGGATTAACAATTTCCAAAGGACGCGAAGAATAATCCAAAGATCCCTGCCTTACGGATGATGTAAACCACGCCTGATATTCAGCGGGATAAACCGTTTCGCTTCTGCCGTTTACAATTTTATGCCATGTGCATATAACCCTGTTTTCGCTTGAATGAACATACTCGTTTATTACCGAAAGGCAGGCTTCCGACGGATCCATCCCGGAAACCGCGCAGATACGTTTTATACTCCAGTCTTTCGGTTCAGGAAAATCAAGCGAAATATTAGAACCTGCTCTTTGCAACGCGTTCAGCGTATCGCGCACAATCGCGGCAGGGACAGAACTTCCGGTTTTATCCATAACTGTCTCTCCCGTAAAGTTACCCATCCACACGCCGGCTGAATATTTCATTGTCGCGCCAAGCGCGGTAATGCTTTGATACTGATTCGCGGTTCCTGTTTTAAAAATCGCGGGAAACGAAGTTCGGAAATTTCTTCCCGTTCCAAAGGCAAGCACTCTCGCGCTTGAGTCCGATAAAAATGAACAGATAAGCCTTGCTGTATCAGGCGAATAAATTTTTCTCTCTTTGTTTTCTTTTTCCAATTCCCATGTAAACGGCAGATAATTTCCATCGCGCGGAAATACGCTGAATGCTCTTACAAGTTCAAGAAGGCTTACAGGCGCGTTTCCGAGAGACAAGCCCAAACCAGCGTCCTGAGCGCTTTTTTCGATTGAATCAAATCCCAAATCCAGAAGTTTCTTTGTATAATTCCGCACGCTTAATCTGTAAAGAAGATACACAGCCGGAATATTCAAACTGGAAGCAAGAGACGCGCGGAAAAGTATGGGGCCGTTAAAACGGTTATTAAAATTCTGCGGAAAGTAAATTTCACTTTCACCGAATGTCATCGGCACATCGGCGATTACATCCGAAGGGTGAAAACCGTTTTCAAGCGCCATTGCGTAAAGGAAGGGCTTCATACTGCTTCCCGGCTGGTTTAACGCAAGCACTCCGTCTATCTGCCCCGCTGCTTGATCGTTAAAAAAATCGGCACTCCCAACCCACGCTAAAATTTCGCCTGTTTCATTGTCCGCGACAAGAGCGGAACCGTTTGTAATACGCGATGAATAATACATCGCGACATTGCCTGCGATCGCATTTTCCAAATAGCGCTGGAGAGCCAAATCCACAGTCAGGCGCATTTCTCCTGATTCGTTGTTTAATTGCGGGTTAATCATGCGTATAAGATGCGGAAATTCAAACGGATACTGAAAACGCCTTGCTGAAGACAATGCAAACCGGAAATCTCTTTCATCGGCATGGGCGAGCAGCGGCCATTTCCGCGTTAATTTTTTGTTATCTGCAAATCTTGACTGTAAATCCATCGCGGCTGCCATGCAGTTTTCAGGATTTTCATGCGGGTTGTAATGATTGGGACGCCTTGGAATTACCGCAAGGCAAAAAATCTGCGCGGGCGACAGCATGGAAATCTCGCCTGCGAAAAAATTACGCGCCGCAGAAGCCGCGCCTTCCGCGCTGAACCCGAACGGCAGCGAGTTTATATACATTTCAAGAATCTGATTCTTTGAATACCGTGTTTCCAAACGAACGGCGTTAAACATCTCGGCAATTTTACTGCCGATTGTCCTTGTACGCTGCGATTTTGAGGCGGGCTGCGCGTTGTCAGAGATAATCCTCGCTAACTGCATTGTAATCGTAGAAGCGCCGCTTACCCTTCTTCCCGTAGAGGTATTTTGATATACGGCGCGGACTAAAGCAAAGGCGTCAACGCCGATATGGCTGTAAAATCTTTTATCTTCGGCAAAGACAAAAACATCTTTTATTTGTTTGGGTATCTCAAGAGGCTTTTCCCTGCGAAGCCCGTCCGCAACAGGCGTTATCTGCAGCAACATCCCGTAACGGTCGTAGTAACGCACACTGTAAGGCCGTGATTTAAATTGTTTTAGATCAGAATATGGAGAAAAACGAAGGAAAAGCCACGTTATTAAAAAAAGGGCGGCTACAATAACCGCGGCTTTATAAATTATCCTTATCTTCCTCATTATAGTTTTATAATACTGTATTTATTATTTTTTTAAAATATGTTTTTAAGGCAAATAGTATTAATAATTGCAGATAAAGTATCTTAAAATAAAAGCGCAATTATCCCAAAAAATAAAAATACAATTACAGTGCCAGTAATTGTTTCAAACAGAATAATATTCATAACCTGGTTGTATTGAAACTTTGTAATATCAACGCCTACAAGCCCCAAGAATTCGCCTGTATCATTATGCATAATAGGCGCGTATGCAGAAAGCCTTTTTCCGTATTCAGTATCTTCAAAGTTGTTTCCCGCGATTGGAATCCGCTTGTCATAAGCTTCTCTGTTTGCTGTAACAAGTTTATCTATAAAACCAGGCGCGGTATACGAATAGCTTGACGGCTCTTCGCCGCCGATAATATACATCATAAAATCGTCATCAACACGCGCTTCAGTATAAATATAAGTAACCTGTTCTGTATTTGCGCGTTTTATATCCATCATTAATCCCTTTGTATGTTTATAATAATCCGATTCCATATCAAGGGTGTTAAGAAAATCTTTATAACCGTTTGAATCAGACGCGATAACCGAAGCCACTGTTAACGCGACGGATTTACATTTAAAAACCAGTTGTTC
>WQRN01000020.1 GCA_009786715.1 Treponema sp. | reverse complement strand
TTTAAAAAACCTTTATCGCAAACGCCGTTTTCCGCCCAAGCGGCGGCGATTGCGTCCATCGCGGCAAAAAGAATATCGCCGTTATGTGAACAATTATCCATGCTGACCATAGCAATGGGTAGTAAACTCCCTGAGTTTGCGCCTTTTGCATATCGTTCATGTAAAAGACAAGCGATTCGCCCCAGATAACTTTTCGGCGAAGCCGGTCCTGTTTTTAAATCTTCCGCCAGGTCGGGGAAGAAGGAGCCGTCTCTGCCTTTCAGACTGTAGCCTTTTTCTGTAATTGTAAAACTTGCCATTTGCAGAGAAGGAGAAGTAAAAATTTCTTTAAGCGCGGCAAGCTCTGTATCCATTCTCATTGCCGAGGCAATTGACGCAATTATTGATTTTTCGGTCGTCCCGTTTGATTTTAAAGTGACAAGAATTATTAAATTATCGAACGCGGTAAAACTTTTATCGATTATTTCGCCGTCGTAACCTTCGGCGACCACAATGCCCGTCGTTTCAAGCCCCTGCTCAAGAAGCTGCTGCATCATTGCCGCAGGAAAAGCGCGGAAAATATTCCCCGCTCCGAAGTGCACCCATTTTGGAGATGCTTTTGTAGCTGCGATCATTTTACCGCGGTCAAAGCGGGGCAGGGCGATGTTTGCTTTCTGCCAGAAGGCGGTATCTTTGAGTGAAGCGTTGGTTAGTTTCATGTTGGTTCCGCCTACTTAAAAACCTTACTTGCGGCATTGATGCTTGAAGAACGCATTGTAATTTTTTTGATGGGCATTCTGTCTTTAAGAAGCGCATGAAAAAGCTCACAAAGATTCTCGCAGGTAGAAACCTTTTTTGTGACAATTATGCGGTATTCAGGGTATGACCACGCAAGAGGATTGTCTATCTTTTTAAGAGGGACGCAATTAGCAGGGTCATTGTTAATTCCTTCTTTCTTGTATACGGCAAGGACCGCGTCAAGAAGAGGGTCTCCTTCCTGAAATAATGTCGCATGATGGAAGTGGTCGACAATTTCCCATGCTTTTTTAAAACCTTCTTTGCAGGCGTGCGCGTAACCTGTAACGGGGTCTACTTTGTCTTCCAGTTCAATTTCTAAAAGACCCGAATGCCCATGAAGATGCTTGGCCTCCCTTGGCCAGTTCATAAACCGGTGGGCGTACTGAAAATCCAATCTAACTATTGATGTATATAAATCGTCCATAATAATCTCCTTTTCACATAGATTTTTGAGAATAGTTCTCAATAGGGAATTATAGCATAGAATTTGCAAACTTGACTTTATTTACCATAAACATTTATTATAATCCCAGGGGGAGGGGAAATGCCGGCAAAGCTCCGAAATATTGCAAATATTATCTTAAAACCTTTTTACGCATTTAAACGCCGTTTTCCGCTTCTTTCCTACATTGTAAACAGACTTCTGACAATGACAATTATGCTCTTCCTTCTTGGTTTAGCAGTGTTTGGTTTAATGGCTCTTGCGCCCGGCGATATTGTAGATCAAATCATGATGCAGCAGCTCTTCAGCGAAAACCAGGGCAGAGCAGGGCAGAATTTGCAGGCGATGAGCGCCGAGCAGCTCGCACAGCGCCGGTCTGAACTTGGTCTTGATCAGCCGTTTTATGTGCAGTATTTCCGCTGGCTTAACCGCGTTGTGGTGCATCATGATCTTGGCGTAAGTTTAATTTCGCGCGCTCCTGTTTCATTTTTAATTTCTACAAGGATTGTAAATTCGCTCATTTTAAATTTAATTTCGCTTGTATTTATAACAATTTTTTCTTTTGTGTTAGGCGTTTATTTTTCTACCAAAGCGGGAACAAGAGCCGATTACGCGGTTACATTTTTCGCCCTTGTGCTCCACGCATTTCCTGGGCTTTTGCTTCTTATCCTGCTTCAGTTCTTTGCGTCTGTGTCGGGGCTTTTCCCTGTTACGGCATTTCCGTCCTTTCCGTTTTCAGAAGCTCCCGGCAAATTTGTTTTCTCTTACATGCATCATATTTTCCTTCCGCTGTTATCTGCTTTTTTGGGCGGAATCGGCGGCTCTCTTCGTATGATTCGCGCAACCATGTTAGACCAGTTGGGGCAGCCGTATATTACAAGCCTGCGCTCCCGAGGCATTTCGGAATGGCGTATTTATTTTGCTCACGCGTTCAGAAATACGCTGAACCCGTACATCACAGGGAGCGCGAATTTACTTGCAGGGCTTTTTTCCGGCTCTCTCATACTGGAAATTATTTTTGCGTACCCCGGGATCGGAAGGCTCATGTATGAAGCCGTAACGCAGCAGGATATTAACCTTGTTTTGGCTAATATAATGTTTATCTCATTCCTTGTGCTTGTCGGCATGGCGTTAGCCGACATTATACTCGCGCTTGTGGATCCGCGGATTAGGTACGGAAAAGAATAGGGCGGATATAGAAAAACATGAAAAAGTTTTTTAACTACATTAAAACCCGCCCTGTTGCTTTGATTTCGCTTGTCTGTCTTATTTTTCTGTATCTGATGATGATATTCGCTGAATTTTTCGCGCCTTATTCGCCTAACACTTCGTTTGCGGATAAAAGTTACCATCCGCCGAATGTACGCTCTTATAAAGGCATATTACAAGCGCAGGAGTTTCGCGTTACAAATTCGGTTTCATGGACTTATGCGCGGGTGCGGGATCATTATTCATCGTTAAAATTTTTCGCGAAAGGGGAGCCGTACCTGCTTTGGGGTTTTATCCCTTCAGACCGCCATTTATTTACAACCGGCCAAAGTGAATATCCTGTCTTTCTGATGGGCGCGGATAATCTTGGCAGATGCCTTTTTTCGCGTATTGTTTACGGCTCCCGTGTTTCGCTTACTATCGGCTTTGTAGCTACTTTCATTTCGCTCATCCTTGCGGGTCTTGCAGGCGGATTTTCAGGATTCTTCGGCGGTTTTACAGACTGGTCGATTATGAGAAGCGCGGAATTTTTAATGCTAATTCCGTCACTGTATTTGATACTTTTCCTGCGTTCATTACTTGCGTCTAACATGGATCCTGCGCAAACATACATGATGATCACAATTATACTTTCGCTTGTCGGCTGGCCGGGATCCGCGCGAACGATCCGCGGAATGGTTCATGCGATTAAACGCGAAGAATTTGTTTTAAACGCAAAACTAGAAATGATTCCTTCTGTAACAATTATTTTTAACCATATAATTCCGCAGATAGCAAGTCTTTTAATTGTAAGCGTAGCTCTTAGCATTCCCGGTTTTATAATGACGGAAACTGTTCTTTCATATCTTGGCCTTGGAATAACGGATCCGGCGGTTAGCTGGGGTTCTCTTATAAAACGCGATCTTTCCACGCTCGCGAACCTTCGCGCCTTCCCCTGGCTTTTAACTCCTGTCTGGTTTTTGTTAGGCGTAACTCTCGCGTTTAATTTTATCGGCGACGCGCTGCGCGATTATTACGATCCGTACCATACGATGCACGGAAGATCTAGGAAGAAGAAAGGATTAAGAAGATTTTTACCGCGGAGTTTCACGGAGGAAGAAAGAGAAGAAGTTTTACCGCGAACCGCCGCAAAAGGCAGCTTCACGAACCAACACGAACAGGAAGAAGGAAGTAAGGAACTATTAATAGTTAAGGATTTGTGTGTCAACTTCTCCGTCTTGCGAGGCAGGGATGTGATAATCGTTCAAGCAGTTAGAGGCGTATCGTTTAATTTAAAGAAAGGTGAGACTCTCGGCATTGTGGGGGAGAGCGGTTCCGGGAAAAGCGTAAGCACTTTGGCGATTCCGGGGCTTTTAGCGAAGAACGCGGGCGTAAGCGGCTCTATTTTATACGAAGGAAAAGAATTAATTAAACAAAACATTGAAACATTACGTGAATACAGAGGAAAAAAAATTGGAATGATCTTTCAGGAACCGGGGCGTTCATACGATCCGCTTCAAAATATTGGAAGCGTGTTTTTTGAAACTTTTAAGAACTCGCAGCCTGAAATAACAAGAGAAGAATCCGACAAACGCGCTGTAGAACTGCTTGCGGAGACCGGATTAGACAATGGGACAGAAAGGTTAATAAATTTTCCGCATCAATTTTCCGGCGGGCAGCTGCAAAGAATCGGTATCGCTCTCGCTCTCGCGCAGGGATGCGAGCTATTAATCGCCGATGAGCCTACAACGGCTCTTGACCTTACGATACAAAAACAAATTGTGGAGCTTTTAAAAACTCTCCGCCGTACAAGAAACCTTTCCATTATTTTTATCAGCCACGACATTGATTTAGTCGCGGAGATTTCTGATCGCATAATGGTAATGTACGGCGGCCTTGAAATGGAATCGGCAAGCGCAAAGGAAATTATAAACAATCCGCGCCACCCGTATACAACCGCGCTGCTTGCCGCTTCTCCGCGTTTTGGAAGTCATTATTCAAAAGAGCGCCTGCTTACCATTCCCGGAAAGGTAACAGATCCTTCAGCGCCGGAAAGCGGCTGCCCGTTTGCGCCGAGATGCGAAAAAGCAAAGGCGCAATGCGCGCAAGGCGTGCCTGAACTGCGGATCAAAGATGACAGAGAGATTAGGTGCTGTTTGTGTGATGTTTTATAAAAAATTGTTACTTGCTTTTAAGCAGCGCGTCAAACGCTGATATAACATGCGGCATGTCCCATTGGATGCTGCCTGTGATTCTGCCGATAATTTTGCCTTCGCGATCGATTATATAAGTAGTTGGAATTGCCTCAATGCCGTAGATGCTGCTTATCCGCCTGTCGCTGTCCATCATAACGGGAAAAGTGTAATGGTTATTTTTAATAAATTGGTTTACCGTATTATTTTTTTCGGCAATATTTACCGCAAGCATTTCAAGTCCCTGCGCTTTAAATTGATTATAAAGTTTTTCCATGGAAGGCATTTCCGCGCGGCAAGGAGGGCACCATGTTGCCCAAAAATTGAGAATAACTACTTTACCTTTAAAGGAAGAAAGAGCGGCGCTGCCGCCGTTTAAAAACTGTAAAGTAAAATCATGCGGATCCATTCTTTGGTTAAGAACTTGAATTTTTGCGTTTGTTAAAAGGCGCGACGCTTCCTGTGAAACTTGCGCGGTTGCCTGCTGAACAAAAATAATAAAAACGGAAGATAGAAGAAGCGCTCTTAAAATAATTTTTCCGCTGAAATATTTCATAACATTACCTCTTGTATTTATAATATTTTATAGATTAATCATCGTCAACCAATCGGCGATTATTTTAAAAAACATAGGTTTATTTTCCGCCCACGCGATATACTGATACTGCCATTTTTGCACCGCGATATTAAAAATTGATAGACGGCCTGTTGCCAGCAAAATACCGATAATGATCAATACAACAGCGCTTATCTTTTTAATCAGCGGCATTTTATTTTTAAACCATTTTGCCGGAACAAGATATTTATCAAAAAAAACAGCTGATAAAATAAATGGAAGACCCAGGCCAAGCGAATAAATAATCAAATATAGAACGGCAACGCCTGTTTTTCCGCTTTGTCCCGCAAGAAATAATACTCCTGTCAGAATAGGTCCGATGCAGGGAGTCCACCCGGCTCCGAACGCGGCTCCGGCTAGAAAAGATCCTATAATGCCTTTTGGTATTTTATTAGTTATAAATCGTTTTTCATAGTTTAAAACGGCTAGAAAATCAAATAAAATATTAAAACCAAGAATTATTATGATAATGCCCGCAATCAGCCTTATGTACACGGATATGCCGCCCATCAATAGAAAAGTAGCGGAAATAATTATACTGAAAATAATAAAAACGGCGGTAAACCCGAGAATAAAAAAAATCGCAGTTGTTAATAAAATAAAGCGTTTTTTATCTGATATTTCACTGTCCGCGGATGATACCGCAATTCCTCCCGCGCTTCCGAGAATGCTTAAGTAAGATGGTATCAGAGGAAGGACACAAGGCGATAAAAATGATAACAGTCCCGCGAGAAATGTTAATAGTAATGACGGGTATTCAATCATCTGTTTTTAATGTTATAACATATATGCCGTTTTTTTACATTACCCCAAAAGACAAGGGTTCTGAGCTTGCTTGACAGCTTTTGCAAACCACTGATACAATTTGATTATCTTATAAAAATTCCTGTTATTAGGAGGGAAAATTATGAAAAAAATCAGTTTAATCTTACTTGCAGTTATTGTTTTAATGTCGGCGGCCTGTACAAAGGGTCAGACCCAGAAAAAAGCCGCGGATACTTACGATCTTGCTCTTGTAACCGATCTTGGAACTATAGATGATAAATCATTTAATCAGGGTTCATGGGATGGTTTGGTAAAGTATGCCAGGGAAAATAACATTTCTCACAAATACTATCAGCCTTCAGAGCAAAGTAATGATGCGTATCTTACGACGATCGACCTTGCTGTCCGCGGCGGGGCGAAAATAGTCGTTACCCCCGGTTTCCTATTCGAAGCGCCTGTTTATGTCGCGCAGGATCGTTATCCCAACGTTCACTTCATTCTTATAGACGGCGTGCCGCACAGTCAGGATTATTCAACTTTCAGAACAGCGGATAATGTTGTCGGCGTTCTTTATGCTGAGGATCAGGCTGGTTTCCTTGCCGGTTACGCTGCGGTTAAAGACGGAAACAGAAGACTTGGGTTCATGGGAGGCATGGCGGTTCCTGCGGTTGTGCGTTTCGGTTACGGCTTTATTCAGGGCGCCGAATATGCCGGCCGCGAACTTGGCCTTGCGTCAGGCGCGGTTACCGTTAATTACCACTACACAGGCGGTTTTGCCGCGACACCGGAAGTTCAGACAATGACAGCTTCATGGTTCAATTCCGGGGTTGAGGTGATATTCGGCTGCGGAGGAGCAGTAGGCAACTCTGTAATGGCAGCCGCTGAGCAAACCGGGAAAAAAGTTATCGGCGTTGATGTCGATCAATCCGGCGAATCTTCAACGGTTATCACATCGGCAATGAAGGGGTTAGCGCCTTCTGTTTATGCTTGTATTAAAGATTTTTACTTAGGTAAATTCCCCGGCGGGCAAACCTTAGTTTTTGACGCCGCAAACGACGGCGTGGGGCTTCCGATGCAGACTTCCAAATTTAATACATTCAGCATGGCCGATTACAATACTATCTTTAAAAAACTGTCAGACGGCGAAATTCCCAGAATGGAAGAAATTACTGAAGACGGCAGTCCAAGGATCGTTCCTGTCCGCGTTGTAAGGGTTACGGAAGTAAGATAACTTCCAAAACCTATGGATTTCTTAATCGAAATGGCCGGGATTACGAAAGTATTTCCCGGCATTGTAGCTAACGACGATGTCACGCTTCAGCTTAAAAAAGGCGAAGTCCATGCGCTGTTAGGTGAAAACGGAGCGGGGAAATCCACGCTTATGAGCATTCTTTTCGGTCTTTACAAGGCCGAAAAGGGCGTAATAAAAAAAAACGGCGATGTTGTTCATATCGCAGGTCCCAATGACGCTAAAAAACTGGGAATCGGAATGGTTCACCAGCATTTTAAATTAGTTCACAATTTATCAGTTTTAGAAAATATTATTCTGGGCGCGGAGACCGTTAAATACGGTATTTTAAAACTGGACAGCGCCCGCAATCAGGTAATTGAACTTTCCAAACACTACAAACTCGAAATCGATCCTGACGCGTTAATATCCGACATTACCGTCGGTATGCAGCAAAGGGTAGAAATTTTAAAAATGCTCTACCGCGAAAACGATATATTGATATTCGATGAGCCAACGGCGGTTCTTACTCCCCAGGAAATTGAGGAGTTAATGCGCATAATGAAAAATCTTGTTGCGGAAGGAAAGTCGATTCTTTTTATCACGCATAAACTGAATGAAATTAAAGCAATCGCGGATCGCTGCACTGTCCTTCGCAAAGGCAAGTGCATAGGAACTGTGGATGTTGGTTCTGTTTCCAAAGAAGATCTGTCAGAAATGATGGTTGGCAGGAAGGTGAGCCTTACTGTAGAAAAATCCGAAAGCAAGTGCGCGGATGTAATTTTAAAAGTTGAAAATCTGACTGTAAAAAGCAAACTGCATGAAAAAGCGCTTGTAAACAATGTAAGTTTCGAAATTAATGCGGGTGAAATTGTTTGCATTGCCGGTATCGACGGAAACGGGCAGCAGGAACTGGTTCTCGCTCTTGCCGGTATGATTGAATGTGAATCCGGGCGCGTTACGCTTGAAGGAAAAGATATTACAAACAATGACATACGCTCAAGAGGTTTCGCGCATATTCCCGAAGACAGGCATAAACACGGACTTGTGCTTGATTACAATCTTGCGTATAACCTTGTGCTTCAGAATTATTTCGCGCCGCGCTTTCAAAAATTCGGTTTTTTAAAATTTAACGATATTTACAAGTTCGCGGATAACCTGATAGATTCTTTTGATATTCGCGCGGGTAAAAGAGCGCAGACAATAGCGCGCAGCATGTCAGGCGGTAACCAGCAGAAAGCGATTATTGCCCGCGAAATTTCGCGTGATTCGCGCTTGTTAGTCGCGGTTCAGCCGACAAGAGGTCTTGATGTAGGCGCGTGTGAATATATTCACAAACAGCTGATTATAGAGCGCGACAAGGGCAGAGCAGTGCTGCTTGTTTCTCTGGAACTGGATGAAGTAATGGATGTCAGCGACAGAATATTGGTTATGTATGAAGGAAATCTTGCCGCTAATGTAAAACCGGGCGAAGTAACTTATCAGGAACTTGGCCTTTATATGTCCGGCTCCAAAAAAACGGAAAGCGCATGAAAATAAAACTGCTGAACTCTGAATCATTGTTCGACGCGCTTTCATCTGCTGCCGCCATTTTTGTCGGGCTTTTAGCCGGATTAATTATATTGATTGCAACTAACGCTTCTCAGGCGGTTTATGGTTTCGGCGCGATTCTTTCAGGCGGCTTTTCCAACATGAACAATATAGGGCAGGTCTTGTATTTTGCGACTCCGATTATCATGACGGGGCTTTCTGTAGGATTTTCCGCAAGGACAGGCTTGTTTAATATCGGAGCCGCGGGACAGTTTATAGTGGGCGCTTACGCGGCGGTTCTTGTCGGCGTTAAGTGCAATTTCCTTCCGGGGCATTTGCATTGGATTGCCGCGTTAACGGCGGCGATGCTTGCGGGCGCCGTTTGGGGAGCGATTCCCGGAATCTTTAAAGCGCTGTTCAACGTAAATGAAGTTATATCATGCATAATGACAAATTATATCGGCACATATCTTGTAAATTTTCTCATAACAAAAACAATGTATGACGTTTTAAGAAATCAGAGTATGCGCGTGCTGGACAGCGCCAATCTTCCAAAAATGGGAATGGATCATGTTTTTAAAGACGGTTTCATTGTGTCAAGCGCAAACTCAGGCATTTTTATAGCGATACTGTTCGCCGTTTTAATGTTTATAATTCTGGAGAGAACCGCGTTTGGTTATGAGCTAAAAGCATGCGGGTTTAACCGCGATGCCGCGCGCTACGCCGGAATTAATGAAAAACGCAGCATCATTTTATCAATGATCATCGCAGGCGCTCTTGCAGGTCTCGGCGGCGCGCTGTTGTATCTTGCGGGAGCGGGAAGAGGCATCACGGTTGTTGACGCGCTTGCGCAGGAAGGTTTTAACGGAATCCCCGTTGCGCTTTTAGGGCTTAATAACCCAATTGGAATTATTTTTTCCGGCTTGTTAATAGCGTACCTCAATGTCGGCGGATTCAATATGCAGTTATACAATTTTGCTCCGCAGATTATCGAAATAATAATCGCCGTAATCATTTATTTCAGCGCTTTCGCTCTGCTTGTAAAGGGCTTTTTAAGTTCTATTAGAAAGCGCAGGAGAGGCGATACATGAACATACTGTATTTCCTCGTTCAGCAGACAATGTTCTTTTCAATACCGCTTTTAGTAGTCGCGCTCGGCGGAATGTTCTCTGAGCGTTCCGGAGTTATCAATATCGCTCTTGAAGGAACAATGATCATCGGCGCGTTTACCGGGATTTTATTTATCAACACAGTACAGCAGTTCCTTTCCGGCCAGATTGTGCTTTTACTTGCGGCGTTTGTTTCAATTATAGCCGGCATCCTCGTCTCGCTTCTTCACGCGTACGCGTCTATTAACCTGAAGGCAAACCAGATTATAAGCGGAACGGCAATCAATATGCTCGCTCCCGCCCTTGCTGTCTATATCGCGAGAATGATACGCACAGTGCAGCAAATACCCTTTATAAATCAATTTAGAATCGAAAAAGTTCCGCTCTTCGGTGATATTCCTTTTATCGGAAATTTGTTTTTTAGAAATACATATATCACAACCTATATAGGCTTTTTAATTCTCGCGCTTTCTGCTTTCTTTCTTTATAAAACGCGTTTCGGTCTTCGTCTTCGCTCCTGCGGCGAGCATCCGCAGGCCGCTGATTCCGCCGGAATCAATGTATATGTTATGAGATATATCGGCGTAATGGTTTCAGGCGCTCTTGCGGGTCTTGGAGGGCTTGTTTTTGTAATTCCGACGTCAATCGAATTTAACCCAGATGTTTCAGGCTACGGCTTTCTTGCGCTGGCGGTTCTGATTTTCGGACAATGGAAGCCGGGACGTATTCTGGCTGCCGCATTCTTTTTTGGTCTTATGAAGGCAATTTCCTCTTCTTATTCCGGTATTGATTTTATGAAAGCTATTCACATTCCAAGTTATATTTATAAAATGATACCATATATCGCCACATTGATTGTTCTTGCTTTCAGTTCTAAAAAATCACAGGCGCCGCAATCAGCGGGCATACCTTTTGATAAGGGACGGCGTTAATAGGAGAAGCGTATGGAAAAACAATATCACCTCGGTTTTGATGATACTCACGGAGCGCGTTATGCGATCCTTCCCGGAGATCCCGGAAGAGTGGAAAAAATAGCCGCTTTTATGGAGAAACCCGAATTTTTATGCCAAAACCGTGAATATACAACATGGTTAGGTGAAATCGCAGGTAATAAGGTAATGGTAATTTCCACCGGAATGGGCGGCCCTTCAACCGCGATCGCGGTGGAAGAACTTTTTAAAACGGGCGTTAAAAATTTTATCCGCGTAGGCACCTGCGGCGGCATGGCGCTTTCTGTCACCGGCGGCGACATTGTTATCGCTTCAGGCGCAATCCGCCAGGAGGGAACAACGCGCGAATATGTGCCGGTTGAATTTCCCGCTGTCGCAAACATCGATATTACAAACGCCCTTGTCTGCGCCGCGAAAAAACTCAATTTAAAATCGCATACTGGTATTGTGCAATGCAAAGACTCATTTTACGGACAGCACAGCCCCGATCGCATGCCTTCTGGTTTCGATCTTCTAAATAAATGGGACGCCTGGAAAAAAGCGGGCTGTCTTGCTTCCGAAATGGAAAGCGCGGCTCTCTACATCGTCAGCCAGATTTTGGGAGCGCGCGCGGGATGTGTTCTGAATGTTGTGTGGAATCAGGAACGCGAAAAAGCCGGCATGAGTAATCCCCACTGCCATGATACAGAAGCCGCCATTAAAACTGCGTTGGAAGCTGTGCGGATACTGATTGAAGAAGAAAAATGCGCCTAACAATTGACAGATATTTATAACTGTGTTATATGTTATTTATTAGCGTATTTAAGGAGTATTTTATGAATAAATACATTATTCCGGCAGTTATCCTTCTTCTTCTTTTTTCTTCCTGTGAAACAACGCCATCGTCTTCTTCATCATCTTCAAACAATAGATATCTATATGACTTTAATGATTCGTTACCTGACGAGCAGACAGCTCTTATTCATTATGCCGGCGTAAATATTATTGAATACAACGGCATCGGTATTGAATGGAAGAGCCGTATCGGCGGTTTTATTCAGCTTAGGATTCCCGGCGGAGATACCGTATTTGTTTTGGATGGAACAACAGGATCTTACAATATGGGTTATACCACCTATAATCAGGTGCCTTTTAAATACAAGTTTGAAAACGGCAAAGAATATACCATGATTATCAGCCAAAATCATGTAAATATTTACAATGGAAAACAAAGTATGTTAGCGTCCTTAAAAACGCATATTGTAACATACGCAATGTCAAACAAAGGACAGACAATTACATGGCAGGACGGAAAGAGAGTTAATAACTAAAACCGTATAATTACACCTAACAAAATTTTACTTGCCTCCGCGTTTTGTTTATGTTATAATATATGAATGGAAAGAGAATTTAATAATGTTGATAATAAAAAATGTGAGGAATGCAGTTTATACGATGAAGCCGAAATGCAAAATACGGATTTTCGCCAATGGCCTGTGAAGATTAAGCATGTGCCTGTAAATGCCCCGTATTTCAACGAAGCGAATCTTCTAATCGCTGCTGACTGCGCCGCGTATGCCTGCGGAGCTTTCCATCAGCAGTACATGAAGGGAAGGATAACAATCATCGGCTGCCCGAAACTTGACAATGTTGATTATACGGAGAAACTGGCTGAAATTATCTCAATGAACGATATTAAATCTGTAATAGCGGCTAGAATGGATGTTCCCTGCTGCGGCGGAATTGAATACGCCGTGCAGAATGCCGTAAAATATTCAGGCAAAAAAATTACGCTGAGAGTGTATACAATTCCGATAAACTAGAGTTTATTACAAATCACGATTACGGCAGTATGTGATTAAAACCCGCTTTCGCACTGTGGAAAAAAAATCATTTTTATGGCATATTTTTTCACAGGAGCGGTATATGTATAAACCTGTTGACGCGAAGGTAAATTTCCCGAAACTTGAGGAAGAAGTCCTTAAATTCTGGGAACAAAACCATATTTTCGAAAAATCTCTTGAACAGCGAAAAGACGCGAAGAATGCTGAGGAGTTTGTTTTTTATGACGGTCCTCCATTTGCCACCGGTCTTCCGCATTTTGGTCATTTTGTTCCAAGCACAATCAAGGACATAATTCCGCGTTATCAGGCGATGAAAGGCAAGAAAGTCGAGCGCCGTTTCGGGTGGGACTGCCATGGCCTTCCTGTAGAAAATCTTATCGAAAAGGAATTAAAACTCAAATCAAAAACCGATATCGAAAATTACGGTATTGCCAATTTCAACGAAGCCTGCCGCGCTTCCGTTCTGCGTTATGTAAAGGAATGGCGCCAAACCATCACCCGCCTCGGCAGGTGGGTTGATTTTGACCATGATTATAAAACAATGGAACCCGAGTATATGGAAACAATATGGTGGGTAATGAAGTCTCTCTGGGACAAGGGTCTCCTTTATGAAGGTCATTATATCCTGCCTTACTGCCCCCGCTGCGCCACAGTGCTTTCCAATCATGAACTCAACCTCGGCGGTTACAAGGACGTTCATGATCCTGCGATAACAATTCGCTTTAAAGTAACTGATAAAAGCGTCCCTCAGAGTAACACATACTTGCTCGCATGGACAACAACGCCCTGGACGCTGCCTTCGAATCTCGCGCTTACAATGGGCGCTGACATCGACTATGTATTAATAGAAGATCAATCGTCAAAAGACAATTACATTCTCGCTCAGGCGAGGTTGCAGGCGTATTACAAAAAGGAAGACGAATATAAAATTATATGGAGTAAAAAAGGCGCAGAGTTATCGGGGCTTCAATATGAGCCGCTTCTGCCTTATTTTAAGGATGCTCCCAACGCATTCCGCGTATTTCTCGGCGATTTTGTCACAACAGAAGACGGCACAGGCATTGTTCATACCGCTCCCGGTTTCGGCGAAGACGACGCGCGCGTACTCAAGGGGACAGGCATTCCTGTTATCTGCCCTGTGGACGCGGAGTGTAAATTTACAGGCGAAGTAACAGATTTCGCGGGGATCTTTGTAAAAGACGCTGATAAGGCAATCATAGAAAAATTAAAAGCAGAGGGGAAGCTTGTAAAACGCGATCAAATTCTTCACTCGTATCCGCACTGCTGGAGATGTTCAAGTCCGCTCATTTACCGCGCCGTCGGCTCATGGTTTGTAAGCGTGGAAAAAATAAAGCAGGATATGTTAGACGCAAACAAACAAATCTACTGGGTTCCCGAACATATTAAAGAAGGGCGTTTCGGCAAATGGCTGGAAGGCGCGCGCGATTGGGCAATCAGCCGGAGCCGTTTTTGGGGGAACCCGCTTCCAATCTGGAGATGCGAAGATTCAGGCGGTAAACCTTCGTGCGGCAAAACAATCTGCGTAGGAAGCAGGGAAGAGCTAAAACAGCTCTCCGGCGTTTATCCCGAGGATATTCACAAGCATTTTGTCGATAATATTACAATTCCGTGCAGCTGCGGCAATACAATGAAGCGCATACCCGAAGTCCTCGACTGCTGGTTTGAATCCGGCGCAATGCCGTACGCGCAGAATCATTATCCTTTTGAAAACAAGGAATTTTTCGACAATCATTTTCCGTCGGATTTCATAAGCGAGGGATTGGATCAAACCCGCGGATGGTTTTACACCCTCACAGTCCTTGCCGCGGCGCTCTTTAAAAAACCAGCTTATAAAAACTGCGTAGTCAGCGGATTAGTGCTCGCGGAAGACGGCAAGAAAATGAGCAAGAGCCTTCGCAATTACACAGATCCAAACGAAGTTATCAATATGTTCGGCGCGGACGCGCTTCGCCTCTTCCTTGTTCATTCCGCCGTTGTAAAAGCCGACGACCTTCGTTACAGCGACGACGGCGTGCGCGATGTAATGAAGAGTATAATCATCCCGCTGTGGAACGCGTACAGTTTTTTTATTACCTATGCGAATATCGATAAGGTAACTCCCCATGGCGCAGTCGATAACCCTGTTAATCCGCTTGACCAATGGATACTTTCAGAAACGCAGACTCTTGTAGAAAAAGTAGGCGGCGCGCTTGACGCATACGATCTCAGCCGCGCGGTTGATCCAATCTTAAGATTTATAGACCTTCTTAATAACTGGTATATCCGCCGCTCACGAAGGCGTTTTTGGCGTTCGGAGAATGATAACGATAAACTTGAAGCGTACGGCACCCTTTATGAAGCTCTAAAAACGCTGATAACAATCGCTTCTCCGTTTATGCCGTTTACAACAGACGCAATCTGGCAGAATCTCCGGCTGGAAACAGATCGCGAATCTGTGCACCTTGCGGATTTCCCCGCGGTGAACGAAAAACGCCGCGATAAACCTCTTGAGATGCGCATGGCATCCGTTATGTCCGCTGTTTCAATCGGCAGATCGCTTCGTTCCCAGTATAATATAAAAATGAGGCAGCCTCTGAACAAAGCGGAAATAGTTACGCGCAATCAGGATGAAAAAAAATCTCTTATCGAAATGGCGGATATTATCCGCGAAGAGCTAAACGTAAAAGAGATAATCTTTCTGGATAACGAAGAAGACCTTGTTGAATACGAAGTAAAAGCGAACTTCCGCGTGCTTGGAAAAGAACTCGGCAAGGATATGAAAGCCGCCGCCGCGAAAATTGAAGCCTTAAGCCACGCGGAGATTCAAAGCGTAATTGAAGGCGCGTCCTTAAGTATTGATGTTCCCGCCGAAGCAGGCGGCATCCGCATGGTGGAAATAACAGCCGAAAAATTAGATATACGCCGCAATGAAAAAGCGAATCTTCGCGTTCTTAACGAAGGCACTCTTACCATCGGCCTTGACACGGAAATAACGCGCGAACTTAGCATGGAAGGCGACATACGAGATTTAATCCGCGGTATTCAAAATATGCGCAAAGAGACAGGACTTGCTGTTACCGACCGCATAGAGCTTTGCATTTTCGGCAGCGGTTCGCTTAAAGACGCATGGGAACGATTTAACGTCATAGCAGCCGAAGAAACCCTTGCTGTTAAAACCGAATGGATCGAAACGGAAGGACAAGTAAAGATCGAATCAGGAGAAGAATCATGGCAAGTAAAAATCGTAAAAGCTTAACGCCTTTTTTACTGTTAATAATTATTTGCGCGTCATGTCAGTCTATGCCCGGCGTTACAGGCGTGTTACGTGATGACGCCGCGTACGCTCCTCTTGACAGCGGCGCCGGCGTTTATCTTTTTGCCCACGCGAAAGAAGCGCGTTCTATTATCGAAATTCTGCCGATCGATGAATTAAAAGACAGGCAGACAAGGCAGATGCTTGATATGACAGATTTTGTCGCTGCCGCCGTGTTTCCCGCAAAATCGGGGCGCCGGTTTCAGCTTACCGCGTGGGGAAGGTACCCCGCTTCCAACGCGGGAACTGCCCTGAACTCAAATAAAAGCTGGGAAAAAATAACAGCGGCTGAAGGCTATACATATTGGTATTCAAAGTCCAACAGTTTATCGCTGGCTTTGAATAACAAACAGGCATTCGCCGTTTCAACGCTGAATAAAACGCCGGCGGAGCCCGTTGCCGCTTTGCCCGGAATCGAAATTCCGCAGGGATTTAACGATTTTCGAAGGAGAGCGCCTCTTTCCTGCTGGATAGATAACCCCGCGCCCGCGCTGGTTAAAATTTTAAGTGAAGCCGGAATCCCTGTAAGGTTCCCTGTTCAAAAGCTCTTTTTTAATCTTTTTCAAACCGGGGATAAATTCGAAGCTGTGATCAGGCTTCAATTTGAAAACGCGTCTCAGGCGCGCGGTATTGCCGCGGTTCTCAGCCTTGCAGGCGGCTTTGTTTCAAAAGATCCCGGCATGATGATTGCGGCGCTTCTCCTTGCAAATCCGCCGGTTCAAAGCGAAGCCAATGTTGATATAAAAACCGCCGTGTTAAACAAAGACGAACTGCAAGTCTTGTTAAATTATTTTATCGGCGTATAATTGGAGTATCTATGCCTACTTATGAATATGAATGTAAAAGCTGCGCCCATAATTTTGAAGTTTTTCAATCCATGAGCGATGAACCATTAAAAAAATGCCCCGAATGCGGCAGTGAAGTCCGCCGCCTTATTCTCGGAGGTTCCGGCGTAATTTTTAAAGGTTCTGGTTTCTACGTAACCGACAAAGGCAAAAAATCTGCGGGAACAAGCTGCGGCGCGTCTTCGCAAACCGCTTCAAAAACTGAAAAGAAATCTGATAAAACCGCCCCTGCCGCTTCACCCTGCAGCGGGTGCCCAAACAATAGCGGCGGGAACCTTACAGGCGGTTCCGAGAAATGTCCGGCGTAAAATTTGCCGATAATTAATACAATGAAAAAGAAACCCCGTTTTTATTGCGATAATTGCGAGAATGAAGTAGGCGATGACGTAAAAGTCTGCCCGTTTTGCGGCAGGAATTTCGTCTCTGTCCGCTGCCCGAATTGCAGTTACTCAGGCCCGGACAGGATGTTTCAAAACGGCTGCCCGATGTGCGGCTATTCCGCTTCGGCGTCCAAACCGTCCAAATATACGGTATTAAAACCTCCCCGCGTCAAAACCCGTTCCGGGCATGAGCCGCTTCCTTTCTGGTCGTACATTACCATGTTTCTCGCTCTTTTCCTTGTAATCGCGTTTTTGTCTTATTTTATTACAAGATAAAAAAAGGTTCCCCGGATGAGGAACCCTTTTTCAAGTATAGTTTTATAAATGATTAAAAGTAGCTGTCGCTTATTTTGTTGGGAGTTAATGAATAGGAGTAAACCGCTATTCTAAATGTACTGTTTGCATCTGCGGCCTTATTAGATGGAGTTCCTCCATAACTGTCGGTATAATATTGGCTTATTGTTGCGCCGCTTCTTGTAGTTGGCTGTAACCACACTTTTTTAGCAGTGGAATCATAAGCATATTTACCGGTTTCGGTTACTACTGAATCAATACTTGCGCTAAAAGTGCCGTCTGCCGAAAAAGTGATTTTATAATCGTCATAGTCATCATATACAAATGTTTTTCCTTTCAATTCGTCAGTACCTCTATTTGACGGTAATTTTTCCTGAACCAGTATTTGATTATCGGCTGTAAGTTGGTATTCGTATGTTCTCGTATTAAATGCGTCCAAGTATTGATTACGCACTGCTGCTCTATACTCGCTAATACTGTTAAAATTTGCACCTATTCTTCGCAGCTCAGCCAAAATGAAGCTATCGGCGTCTGTTATACCATTTTCACTTTTATAAGCGTTAATATAAGCTGTAAATTCAGTTGCATAATATTCTTCAACCCAAAATAATAGGAATTCGCTCCAAGTATCATAATCAAAATCATCTCCATAAATGTCAGAATAAGCACTGGATATTTCATCATATAATTCTTCAGAAAAGTCATAAAATAGCATTCCTCGCAGGTAAGCGTCGAAATTTGCTCTAATATCAGCAAGGCTCGCGTCCCATTCTGCCATCATAGCATCTGCATATTGAGTTTTATTATATTTTGTTCCACCTATAAACATGGAATCTATAACGATGGAAATTGTTTTATTACCGCTGTTGTAGCTGTATGAACCTTCGCTATTTTTTTTCCAAACTTCACCACTAAAGTCATAATCATACCCGGTAAATGTGGTTCCGCTGTTTGCAAACTCGGCTTTTGTCCCATAATCCAAATACAATGTTTTTCCTAAAAACTCGTTTGTTCCGCTTGAACTTGGGAGCTCGCTGCTGTCTCCGTCGTCATCGCCGCCGCCATTATTTTCTTCCGGATCACAAGCGGCAAATCCGATTAGAAGGGCGCATATCAACAGAGGTATGCACCATCCAAATTTTCTCTTCGTTTTCATAAAATCTCCTTTTGATTTTTTGTCTTAAAAAGCTACGGTTTATATTTAAACAAATAGCATTTTTAAAAGATAATTAATCGTATATCCCACCCTCCCACTTGTCAAGAAATTTTTTAATGTATAATATTAATATATTTTGTATATTATTAATTTAACATCAATATTGATTTATATTGATTTTTTTGCGTTAATTATTCACTTGGCATGAAGAATCATATATGCGATAATATAGACAGAGCGATTTTCTCTTTATACAGAGAATTATGGGTTAAAAAATAGAGGTAGATTTTATGGAAAATAAACATTTCATTGCTATTGGTAAAATAGTGTTTGAAACACCGGGGTTTTCATGGAATATTCCTCATACTCACTTTATTGTAAATAAAACCGCGTCAGGATTATTTGAGGTAACCAATTTAGAACTTACGCTTGATTCTATCGGCAGTTCAATAAAAGAAGCCGCTGAAGCTTTGGCTCATCTCACAGTTAATTACATTATGGAAATCATGATGAACAGGCGCGGGCATGACGAGCTTAAAGAAATTGTGGATTCAAATGCCATGGAGGATTATTGGCGTGAATATCGAAAATTGGAAGTTGAACTTTCAAGAAGTAAACGAGACATGAGCCATAATCTGGATCGCCATTGGGTAGCCGCAATAAAAGAAACCATGGATGAATCTGTTAAGAAAATAATTTTTGAAATTGCAAAACATGATGCCGAGGCTGTGTATTCCGCGCTTAGGAATAAAATACCGGAGAGTATTTCTTTAAGTTATGAATACAGAACCCTTGAGGCCGCTTAATGGATGATTTTCTTGATGCGGACTGCGTTATAAACGCGCTTTTTAACAAAGGCATTTTTACCAGAAAAATATGGAAATTGGATAAAGTAACAACAGATAATTATATAACTACTTTTGAATTTACAGATTCGGCCAGAATTGCCGGATTTATAATTTATATAAAAGGAACCTATCATTGCATTGGAATAACTGCTCTTTTGAATTATGCAAGAAGATTCAATATTCCTGCAGATGATATTGTTGTACAATGTGTTATAAAGTAGCTATGAAATTTTTAACGCGGTTTATTTTTAAATGGCTCGGCTTCGCTGCTATTATCTCCGTCTGTGCCGCCGTGTTTTCATGCGCCGGCTCTCCTGCGTCTGACAGTCCCAGACCAAGATATTTATCTCCCGGCGTTTTTATGGCGGATCCTGCCGCTCATGTATTCAACGGAAGATTGTATATCTATCCGTCTCACGACAGAAGATCCGGCGGTTACGGAAGCGGCAGTCAGGACGGCGGCGCGTACGATATGGTAGATTATCATGTTTTTTCACTTGATGATGTATTCAACGGAGAAGTAACAGATCACGGCGTTGTTCTGGCTCTTGCCGATATTCCCTGGGCAAGAGGGCAGTTGTGGGATAACGATGTGGCTCACAAAGACGGTAAATATTATATGTATTTTCCCGCAAGAGACAAAAGTAATATTTTCCGTATTGGCGTTGCCGTTGCGGAAAAACCAGAAGGTCCTTTTATTTCTCAGCCTGAGCCGATAAAGGGAAGCTACAGCATTGACCCGTGCGTATTCGAAGAAGACGGCAATTATTATATGTACTTCGGCGGAATCTGGGGCGGACAGCTTCAATTTTATGACGGTAACACTTATAAAGCATCTGGCAGGGAAAGCACAGGCGAAGCCGCTTCGCCGCGAATAGCCAAACTGAGCGATGACATGCTGCAGTTTGCCGAAAGCCCCAGAGAGGTAAAGATTCTCGGCAATAACGGCCGTCCTCTTTCCGATATCAGCGCCGATAAACGCTTTTTTGAAGCTTCATGGATGCATAAATACAACGGCGTTTATTATTTTTCCTATTCAACGGGTGATACTCATTATCTGTGTTACGCGACAGGCGATAATCCCTACGGTCCATTTACATATCAGGGCATTATTTTAACGCCGGTTTCCGGCTGGACAACTCATCATTCAATAGTTGAGTACAAAGGAAAATGGTATCTTTTTTATCACGATTCCCGCCCGTCAGGCGGGGTAGATCACCTGCGCAGCATGAAAGTAACGGAATTAATACATCTGCCAGACGGCTCAATCCAAAGAATAAACGGCGCGAGATAACAGATTTAGCGCTGTCTACTCCGGCCGCGCCGCGTCAATGATATTTTCTATATTAAAAAGCCTGTCTTTTCTGTTTTTATATATTCTGAAATAAACGCCGTCAATATTTCTTCTGTCAAAATAAATATAGTTCCTCCCTTCTATGTGTCCGGTGCCGCTTCCCACTCCGAAAAATACATTAAAATTTTTTTCACGTAAAATTCTGTGTTTTTCTTCGTTTCTTTCAACGCCCTCGCCGTACGGGTAAATATAAAGATTTGTATCGCCTAAAATGGGGCGGACTTCTCTGTCCCAGCGATTAGCGTCCGCGGTAAATTGTTCTGTAGAAATTTCAGGCAGATGCGGATGCCCCCAGCTGTGCGACGCGAAACGCCATCCTAACTGTTTTAATTTATTCACAACTAAGGCTGCCTTTTGTTTTTCTTCTTCGTATCCCGCGCTGTTAATTTTATGTGTCGCGTAACCCAGCACGCCCTCAAAACCTGTAAGCGCGATAATGCCTCTTGCGCCGCGGATTGAAAAATCAGGATGTTTTTTAATAAATTCTTCAAGATATGTCACAACATCCAGATCGTAGGAAATTTCGCCTCCGTTTTTATTATCCGTCCACGCCGCGATATTTCCGTTATTATCAATTACAAGCTTATGCACAGACGCGTTTCTTCTGACAATATCATAATAGCTCAAATCGTCGATAGAAATAATCATCGGTTTTTTCCCTTCCGGGACAAAAAGCTTTTTATAAACGACCCTGACGCGGTTTTCCGCATTAACAACTTCATATACTTCGTTTATATCAACCAGCGCATAATTACCGGCATAAAGCACATCAAGGATTTTTCTGTATTCAGATGCCGTAACATACCATTCCAAGAAATGCTCTTTATACCTGCTCCTGAAAGCCGTCTCAGGCCTTGCGACAAGCGGGTGAAAAAATATATGCATAGGCGGCCCTTCATAAAGAACCATTTTCGCTTCCGCTTCCTGAATCTGATTATTCAAATTATAACTATCTGAAGTTTTAACAGTATTACTGTTAACGCATGAAAAAATTAATAAAGGAAGTGAAAAAAAGACCACGATGCATCGCTTGATCGTCATAATTTCTATAATACACTTTATTAAAGGATTTTTACAACTACTTGGTTTATACCAATTATCACCGTTCTTTTGAATATTTTTCGTAGAATTTAATCAAATCTTCTTTTTTAACATCGCCTTTTGCGACATCCATTATTTCGTTATATAAAACATCATCATTACATATAAAGTCATATCCGTTTAAATCCAGAAAAACCAGAGAAGATGCCAGTGCGGCTCTTTTATTTCCGTCTATAAAAGGATGATTTTGACAAAGATGAAATGCATAAGCCGCCGCCATAGCGGGGATCGTTTCGTGCAGATAATTTCCGCCAAAGCTGGATTCAGGCATATAAACGGCTGAACTTAATAAATGCATATCTCTGACGCCGTAAGCACCGCCGTAATTTCTAACCTGGTTTTCCAGTATCTGTAAAACTTCAGATAATGTTAAAAAATTAATCACTTTATTCACCGAGCTTTTTAAGGACAGCACCGTATTTTTTATTTATTTTTTCCAGTGAATTTATAATATTACTTTCCCGGGATAGATCATTTTGAGGTGATAAAATAATATTTTTCCCGTCAGTAGTCAATTCAAAAGAGGTTTCATTTGTAATATTTAACATTTCCATTATTGGCTTATCTATCACTAAAGCAACACTATTTCCATGCTGTATTAGTCTTTTTAACATAAAAACATCTCCTGTTTTTATTGTATACACATTGTAAACACCTGTCAAGAGAATTTATATTTGATTTTTTCGGTTCACTACTTGACATTTTTTTACGTTTTATATAGATTTTGATTTCACCCCTTTATTTTTCCTAAGGGGAGGAGATTGTCTAAGACTGTCTCAAGGGACCATGGGTTCCAAGATTGCGTAAGGAGTTTTTGACGAATGCCAACTATTAACCAATTGGTTCGTTCCGGTCGCCAGAAGATTACGACCAAAACGAAATCCCCGGCTTTAAAATCCTGC
>WQRN01000019.1 GCA_009786715.1 Treponema sp. | reverse complement strand
CGAATGAGACAGTTGGTTATACCAAGAACATGATTCTTTCACAGTCAGGCACAGCCATGCTGGCGCAGGCTAACAACAGAGGTCAATCGGTTCTTTCGCTTCTACAGTAGTACTAAGCGACGAGTTTGCCGTTCGCGGCAAACTCACAGCTATTTTGCGAAGCAAAATAGCACGTCTCTCGGAAAGGCGCCTGGCCGCTTAAAGCTTGCTTGCAAGCAGCGGTCAGGCTTCTTTTTTTATGGCAGTCAATGACATTTTGCTTTCAACAGAACGTCGTAAACCGCCATTTATATTTTAATTAAGATGTTGTATTATTTAAAAATAGGAGACATTATGAAAAAAATAACTTTTATTATACCATTAACAGTTTTAATTCTGACAAGCATATCAGCGCAACAGACTGCGCCGGCGGCGGAGATCACTTTTAATTATACTCGTCTTACAGGTTCCGCCAGTAATCAGTTTGCTGTTTGGATCGAGGATGCAAACGGGCAGCATGTTAAAACGCTTTACGCAACGCGCTGGACGGCAACCGGCGGCTTCAGCCGAAGGCCGACATCAATACCGCTGTGGGTAAAACAATCAAACCTTGCCGGAATGACCAAAGCGCAGGTTGACGCTTTCAGCAGCGCGACTCCAAAGACAGGCGCTGTTTCCTATAATTGGGACGGCACAAACGTAAAAGGCGCCGCTGTCCCTGCGGGTGATTATACGCTGGTACTTGAAGCAACCTTACGCTGGGAAAATCAAGTCTATTACCGCGCTCCGATTAGTATTGGAAAGGGCAGCGCAAACGCGCAAGTCAGCGTTGAATATACGGCAGGAGAAAGAGACACAACCGCCGAACGCGCCATGATTGGCGATGTAAAAGTGCGGGCGCTGCGGTAAAGCGGAGTGTTGAATATCTGCGCGTTAAATTGATATAATCTTTTCATCAGCCAAGATGGCTCAGTCGGTAGAGCGGCGCTCTCGTAAAGCGCAGGTCCCGGGTCCGATTCCCGGTCTTGGCTAAAAATATGCAAATTATTCTGTATATGTATTTGACGATTAACTAAATATAGTTTATTATTTAGTCCATGAAAATAGCCGTTATAAGCGATATCCATCAAACAGTTTATTGGCGTAAAATAATTGAGCAAATGGATGATTTTGATAAGGTTATTTTTCTTGGCGATGAGTTTGACTGCTGGTCAAACGAATGGCCTTTTCAAATTAAAAATGCGGAAAATATAATCATCTTTAAAAAGAGTTTCCCCGAGAAGGTTGACCTTTGCTGGTCTAATCACGCGATTAGTTATTATTTGAATGAAAGGTGCAGCGGTTATCAGGGCGAACATGCCTATGATATTTGCGAATATTACATAAAACATCAGGAATATTATAATGTTTTATATATTTACGATAACTGGATTTTCTCACATGCCGGTATTTCACAAAAATGGATGGAATATTGCAGAATTAATGAATTAAGCGAAATTAATCAAATATTCAGAGATAAGCCTAAAATTTTTAAATGGATCGGTCCTGATAATTTTGGAAATAACGCTAACGAAGGTCCCCTGTGGATCCGGCCGGAAGCGTTGATCGCGAACAGCGTTAATAATTATAATCAAGTAGCTGGTCACACGGAGGGCGTTGAACCCAAAATTGTTAAAGAAAATAATAAAATGTTTGTGTTTTGCGATACTTATGAACATAATTTTCTTACTGTTTTATATACGGAAAAGAATGAAGTTGAATTTATTAATTTAGCATAATGTTTTATTTTATCTCAATTGCGCCTTCATGCCTTATTCGCAGCTCTGTAACTGTTTTTCCGCCGAACACCGCTTCCATAAAAGAGCGGTAAGCATTCATTGCTTCCATTGGAATATACGCTTGAATAGTGCCGGCAAAACCTCCGCCGTGTACCCTGTACGCGCCTTTCAGTTTACGTTTTTGTAAAAAATCTTTTGTAAAGGCAAGAGCGGCAGCGATGCCCTGGCTTTTTGGGTTATTTAAAGAGAATATATTTTGTAAAAGTTCACATGAGGAGTTTCCGGATTCATTTACTAAATCAAGGTATTTAGTGAACAATGATTGTTTTTCCGCGCCTGAAGACGCGTTTTCCATTTCAATTAATAAAGAAGTCATTGACTCTACACGCGCGTTCTCGTCAAAGAAATGGATTGCTCTTAGAAGCGCTCTGTCGCCAAGTTTTTTTCTAATATCCGCAGCGCGGGAGATAACAGTTTCCTTATCAAGTTCACGTAACACAGATTTTCCGAATAATGCCGCGGCAGATTTCATCTCCGCCGGAATTGAAGCGTAGTCGGCGGTTAGATCCGCGTGACTGCCGCCTGTATTTACAATGCACAGACTGTATCCTGCTTGTGCCGGATCAAAATTGATATTTTTTATATTAGGATATGCGGCATTTGCAAAATCAATCGAAGCCGCTCCGCCAGCCGCGCAGGCGATTTGATCCATTAATCCGCAGGGTTTTCCGAAATACATATTTTCCGCGATTTGGCTGATTTGCGCGATTTCAATCGCGCTCATTTTTCCCTCTCCGTACAACGAATCAAAAATGCGGACTATAAGCGTTTCAACTGCCGCCGAAGATGACAAACCGGAGCCGGGAAGCACTCCGGATTCGGTGTTTGCCGAAAAACCGCCGATTGAGTAACCGCGCTTGTTAAACTCTGCGGCAATTCCGCGGATAAGCGCGTCTGTAATCCCTGTTTCTTTAGGTTTTATCTGTAAATCATATTTTCCATTGTTATCTGTCAATTTTACTTTTACGTCCGGAAAACCGGCGGAAAAAAAATATACTGTGTTGTCATCAGTTTTTTGCGCCTGGGCTTTAATATGAAGCTGAATGGCGGCTGCCAGCACTTTGCCGTTGTTATGATCTGTATGATTACCGGCAAGTTCTGTTCTTCCTGGAGCGGAAAATATCCGAAAGCCGCGTGAATCAATCATTTACTTTCTCTGTTTTCTGATAAATCAAAATATAATCAATAAAAGATATAACCGAGAAAATAACAGAAACGGCAAAGATTACAAGAGCGCCTATTCTAAAATACAGCAGGAATGATTCTAAAATACTAAAACGATCGATACTTACGGCGAGTAAAGCAAAACCAACTGCGATAATATAAAAAACGGTTTTAATTTTGCCTAACATCCGCGCGCCGAGAGTTACGCCTTTTTTTAACATTAAATTGCGTAAAAATAAAATGCCAAACTCACGGTAAACTACTAAAAGCAAAAGAATTAAAGGTAAAATGCCGCAAGGCCAAATACCGCTGATTAAAAAACAGAGAAAATATGTGATTTGCACCAGCGTATCGGCGAATGGATCGAACAGCTTGCCGAAATCGCTTGTAAGGTTTAACTTACGCGCCGCTAGTCCGTCAAAATAATCGGTAATTTCCGAAATTATAAAAACCGCCCAAAGGACGGGTATAGCCCATATTGAATGTTCTTTCGGCAGAAAAAAGATTATTAAAAATACCGGAGAGAGGATGATGCGAAGGAGGGTAAGCATGTTTGCCAAGTTCATTATTCATTGTGGACTGAAAAAGGGGAAGTGTCAATATTACTGTTATTTACGCGATGTTCTACTTCTTTCTATCTTCCGACGAACTCTTAATCTCCAACAGCACAGGCACCATTGAGAAACCTAAATCCTTGCGTATCCGGTTCTTCAAATACGAAACATACGAATCGCTCACCGCCTGTGTGCGCGATGTAAAGAAAATAAAATGAACAGGGTTTGCCGATTTTTGCACTGCGTATTTTACCTTAAAGCGGGTGCGAGGGCCCGAAGGCGGCGGATGCTCTGTAAGCCACTGTTCAAGAGCCTGATTGAGATGTGATGTGCTAATACTAGTATTGAGCTGTTTATACATTTTTACCGCTGTGCTTAATATTTTATCAACGCCAGAGCCGTCTTTCGCGCTTACGGGAATTATCGGGGCGTATTCCATCTGCCCGAACTGGAAATGAATTTTGTCTTCCGCTGTTTTAAAAGTGTTTTTCTGCTGAGGCATCGTGTCCCATTTGTTAAGCGCGAAAATAATTCCCCTTCCTTTGTCGTGGGCAAGGGCTGCGATTTTTTTATCCTGTTCCGATAAACCTTCCGCCGCGTCGATCATCAATACAACAATGTCAGAGTCGCCGATTGTTTTAATTGCGCGGTTAACAGAATAGTATTCAATGTTCTCTGACACTTTTGCTTTTCGCCGGATACCGGCGGTATCAAGTATAATAAATTCTTGAGATTTCCATTTGAATTTGCCTTCAACGGTGTCTCTTGTTGTGCCGGGAATGTCGCTTACAATTGAAGCGTTTACGCCTGTTAATCTGTTTGACAGAGTTGATTTGCCGGTGTTAGGTTTTCCAAGAAGGGCGATGCGTATTGTCTGTTCTTCCTGCGATTCTTCAACTTTTGAAAAATCAAGATGCTTTAAAATTTCCTGCTGAAGTTCTCCAATATTGTCGCCGTGTTCCGCTGAGATCATTAAAACTTTATCAAATCCAAAGCTCATTACGTTCCATGAATCCGCTTCCAGCCTGCCGCCTTCGGTTTTATTTACGCAGACGATCAATTTTTTTCTGTACGGACGCAGGAGTTCGATTAATTCTTCGTCTTCGCTTGTTATTTCTCCGGCTTCAAGGAGAAGAACGACAAGGTCTGCTTTTTTAATTGTATCAATGGTTCTTTCAACTACCAGTTTGTCGATGCCTTCAACATCGGCAAGTTTAAAACCGCCTGTATCAATCAGGCGAAGATGCTTTTCGTTTATTAAACAATCCGCTTCAACAGGATCGCGCGTCACGCCGGGTGTTGGGTCTGTAATCGCTCTTCGCTTGCGAAGAAGGCGGTTAAAGAGGGTGGATTTTCCCACATTCGGGCGGCCTGCGAGAACCACTACCGGAAGGTTTGAATATTTTAAATTTGTAAGCATTATTTAACCTTCTTTCTGATTATGTCGATCAAACCTTTTAGATTTTGATCTTTTACAAACGCAAGAAGCGCGATTCCAATAACAATGTAGACAAACGCGTTAATTGCAAACGGCGCTCCGTACGCGATTAAACGTCCGTGACCTTCGAACGCTGCGCGTAACACGGGAGATAAAAAATAAATGGGGACAACCGCAAGAGCCGAAAGAATCAGCATTTTTAAAATGTATAGAAGAGAAGGGCCGATTACAGAGCCGATTTTTATATTGGGATTTTTTCCAAGGAAAATAATTAATATAACAGTGTTTACCGCGCTTGCGATTGTTAATGCAAACGCGATTCCCGCTCCGCGAAAGTGTCCGACCAAAACCGCGGCAAGAGTAATGTTTACGGCAAACGAAATAATTCCCGCTATTGTAGGCGATTTTGTATCGCTCTGCGCGTAGAACGCCGGCGCGATTACGCGGTTAAGAGCGATAAATAAAAGCCCCGGCATATGAAAAGTAAATGCCGCGAGAGTGAGAGCGACAGACTGTTCGTCGAAACTGTGGGTTTGAAAAAGCAGGCGGATTAAGTTTTCTCCTTCCATTAGAGAAAAAAATGTAACAGGAATTGTGATCATTGCGATAATATTAACGGAAGAAACAAACCGCTTGTTGTAAATGTCCCACTGTCCGGTTTTCGCGTATTCTGTAAGATTTGGAAGCAGCACCGTCCCGATGCTTACAGCGAAAACGCCGAGAAACAATTCTTGAAGACGCAGCGAGTACTGAAGGCTGGAAACAATCCCTTCGCCTGATCTTCCTGCCAGAGCCGTAGAAACAAGATCGTTTAATTGATACGCCGCCATCCCAACGATTGTAGGTGCGATCAGGCGTAAAACTTTTCGCACTCCTGGGTTGTTAAAGGCGCGTTTTAACCCGGTAAAAAAAAATTTATAACCTTTTTGTAAAATGAAAGGCAGTTGAATCGCGCCTTCAAGTAAACCGCCGATAAGGATGCCGATTGCCATCGCGCGGGCAGGGTTTGCGGTATGAGGGCTAAGCGCGTACGCGCAAATAATAGTAACAATATTTAAAAGAATCGGCGCAAGCCCGGACGGCGTAAAAATATGAAGGCTGTTTAACACTCCCTGAAACAAAGCCGCAAGCGAAATAAAGCCGAGAAATGGAAACATTACCCGCGTTAATAGAACTGTCTCGTCAAATTCTTCTATGCCGAAAATGCGCACAAGCAGCGGAGCCGCAAGTATTCCCGCGCAGACAAGAAGAGTTACAATGAAGGTTAAGAAAGTGAACATACACGCTAAAAATTCCCGTGTCGCTTCTTGCTGCGCTTTTTCTTTTTCACCTTCAATTAAGTGTTCTTTGAATGTGGGGATAAAAGCGACAGAAATTGAACCTTCGGCGCATAATCGGCGGAATAAATTGGGAAGTAAAAAAGCGACGGAAAACGCGTCGGAAAGAGCCGTTGTGCCAAGGAACCTGGCTTTTACCATTTCTCTTACAAGACCCAGAATACGGGAAATTAAGGTGAGAAGTGAAAGAACCGATCCATGGCGGACAAGAGCTGCCGCTGTCTGCGGAGTATTTTCATGCTTAGAGTCTTCTTTTGGAGATATTTTACTGTAATTTTCGCTTGTTTTTTCCATAACTCTTTTATACAATATACTAGGAATAGGAAGATGATAGCAATAGACTCTGGTTCTGCTCAAGCAAAAAGCGCCGCTTTTGCGCTTGCGACAGGCTGGGAAAATTATATGAACAGTACCGATAAGATGAGCAGTTGTCTGAGCGAAATGAGAAAGGCAGCCATCGATATAATCTGCCAAACCGGATATACCGATGATTCTGTTTACGACAGCCTCGAAAAATCGTACATTAATAATTTTCTGAGCGACGAACCTGATTTTGAAGAAATTAAGAAAACCCTCAAAGCTCTTGCGGTGATAAACACCGACAGATCCGTTAACCTTCTTTTTATATTTTTACAGGGGCTTCATCAAAAGAAACATAAAGGCATATGGACAATCAAAGAACAGCGCATTTTCCCCTGGGTTGTAACCGCTGTCGCTCTTTCAAAAATTAAATCCAGAAATATTTGGAATCTGCTTATGGTTATTTTCCGCACCGACATTTATTCAAACAGCGAGCGCTTGTACGCTAAAAACGCGTTAATAAAAATAAAAGCCGCAAACAAACATCCTGCGGCATAAGATTTTTATTTTTTATCAAATATAAATACGCTCGGCAATGACGGGTTTTCCAGATGCTCTTTTGCTTCTTTAAGATGATGAACAGCGCATATATCCTGTGGATCCGCGTCTATAACTTTATGGAAACGCTCAATAGCGGCGGCATAATCTTTCATGTGGTATTTTCGCACACCTGATTCAAAAACTTCTTTCGTAGCCAGCTTTTTTTTCTTTTCATCCGGAGTGAGAGCGTCTAGTATATCAAATAATCCGACTACAACATTAACGCCTGCCGCCTGTACCATGCCGATAAAACGGTATTCAAATTCAGATTCATGACCCGCAAGCTGATTTAAAGTATCGCGGGTGATAAGAAGCCCTGAACCTGTATGTTTTGTAAGCCCTTCCACGCGAGAAGCGAGATTGACGTTAGCCGAAATGACAGTGCTGCTTAATCTTTCATTTTCGCCCACAATTCCCATCATAACCGAGCCAGAATGAACGCCTACCCCGATATTGATTCCGTCTACGCCTATTTCTACTCTGGTGGTTTTATCCACTACCAGCTGGTTAAACAGCTCGATGCCGGCGCGCACCGCGTCTAAACCGTTTACAAACAGCGCCATCGCGGCGTCTCCTATATACTTGTCTACAAAGCCGTTATGTTTGCGTATAATGGGTCCCGCGATGCCTAATATTTTATTAATAAACAGAAAATTTTCCCTCGCTGTCATCATTTCGGAATTAATGGAAAAATAGCGTATATCAAAGAATAGTATATTGATATCCCGCTGAATGTTATCGCCTAAATTCATTTTTGTTATGTCAGAAACGCCTAACTGTTCCATAAACTGCACAGGCACAAATCTGATTGTAGATTCATTAAGTTTTGTTATGCGATCAAATTGAAATTGAAGTTCCTCCGCCATATTGTTAAGGCCGTGGCTCACCTTGCCGAGTTCATCACGGGCAAGATAGATTACGCGCGCCGAACGATCTCCGCTTGCGATGTTATGCAAAACTCTTCCGACCACGGAGAGACGTTTTACAATAACCGAGATTAAAATGCAAAGAGCCGCGAGAATTATCACGCAAACCGCGGCGACAATAACCGCAATATATCTTTTTAATTTTGCGCTGTTTATTTCATGACTTGTCATGTCCAGACCAATCTCGAACTTGCCTGAAATTTCTCCTTTGCTGTTATACACAGGCACATTCGAGAAAGTCCACTTGCCGTTAAATAATTCGGTGGTGTCTACGATAGGATGCCCTTTTATAAGCATTTCGTAATCATCTCCTGTTAACGGTTCGTCCGTACGGAAGAGATTCCATTCCTCTTCGGATATTACCACGATATATTCAAAATTATCGCCTTTGTATAACGCCGCGTAATAAGCTTTGTTCCACGGATCTGCGTTATATCCGACTATCTCTTTTATTAATCTTGAAAGTTTTTTGTATTCATCGCTATGAACATCTTTTATTGAGTTTATTTTATCAAGATCGTCTCCGTCTATCAAAGTCGCGGAAAGAACGGCAAGACCTGTCATTTCTTTATACAATGCGTCATTGAGCTGTTCTGTCATTATGTTAAATGTAAGAGAGAAAACAATTACAAACGCGATTACAAGCAAAGGAATAATAACAACTGTTAATTTGATAAACAATGAAATATAACCTTTGAGTATTCCGATAAACAGGATGGAAAATCCCGCGATGAAACATAAAACCCCTAAAACAACTGCTATATGCACAATAATAATATGAAGCCTTTCTTTTAACGGAAGCAAAAGCCCGCCGTCGTATGTAATAAAATCAACTCCGTTGTATAGCCATACTATTTCGCCGTAAACACCGGCAAAGGTGTTTCTATAAAACCCAAAACCTTTAAGCGAAGTTTGCTCCCCTCGCGCTTTTAAAGAGTCAAAATGCCTTTGCGAAATTACGCGATCTACGGCTGTATCTGTTATGCGAAATAATTCATTGGAAGCCATGTCAAAGAAAATCAGATTATCGCTGTCATCGTAAAAAATAAACCACGGAATAACGCCGCCTTCCTTGAGGCTCCAGTTATATGAAGCGCGAAGTTTAGGATCGCCGCCTTCTTTAACCTGATATATGTCGCCGTCGCGCAGAACGTACGCGTAGTTGCGCATATCTTTAAGGACAAGCTGCGCGACCATAAAATTCTCGATTGGTTTTCCGGGTATGTATTCGTTTATTGACTTCTTAACCATTTGATCCCGGAATGTATCGTAATAATACAATGTTACCTTGTCCTTTTCTGTCTGAGAAAAAGTCAATATGCCGTTTTCATATCGGAATGAACCAAATTGATAAAATAATCTTGGATTTGTGTAAGGATCATCATAACTTATACTCAGAATATCTTTGACATAATTCCCATGATAATCATATTTCCTGATTATTTCCCGTTTTGTTAAAAGCGCGTCATATTCCGCTTCAATCGCGTATACATACAGGTTTCCGTAGTCATCAATCGCGAAATCTATAAGCCTGATGTATTCGTCCAATTTGTCTATTTCAATTGTATAAATTATATTGCCGTTTTTCCCCATACAGACAAGCCGAAAAGATCCATTGTCGATAACATAAATGTTGCCGTCTCTTTCATATTTTGCCGCAGCCGGCGATGACAAGGTTGTGGTTCGCTGAAAAGGTTTGTTTTTTAAGATATCAATATTAAAAAAACAGAAAAGCCCAAAACCGATAAAACCCGCCATGCAGGCGGCAAAAATTGTCCATAATGTTGATTTTTTCATACATGCTTATTTTAGCATATTTTCTGGTGTCAGTCACCTATTAAATTAATACAAAAAAATTAAATTATCAAAAGAAAGTGTCAGTCACCAATTAATAAAATACAAAAAAGCATAAAAAAAGGCCACCCTCAGGCAGCCCTTTCTTATAAGTTCATTGTAAACAATTCCATGGAGTTTGACTGACCGCATTAGCGGTTAGACAAACTCCCAGGATTATTAAAAACTGCTACGCAGTTTTTAATAATCCATTCCGCCCATTCCGCCCATTCCGCCGCCGGGCATTGCCGGCGCTTCTTTCTTTTCGGGAATGTCGGTGATGGCGCATTCTGTTGTGAGCAGTAAGCTCGCAATTGATGCCGCGTTCTGCAATGCGGAACGTGTGACTTTCGCGGGGTCGATGATACCGGCTTTGAGCATATCTACCCATTCCATTTTTGCGGCGTCAAATCCCATGCCTCTCTTTTCGTTCTTCGCGCGGTCAGCGATCATCGCCGCGTCAACGCATGCGTTTTCGGCGATTTGGCGAATCGGCTCTTCAAGAGCGCGTTTAACAATTTTAAAGCCGACCTTTTCATCGTCGGTAAGGCCGCCCATGTCAGCTTTGTCCAATGCAAGAGCCGCCTGAATAAGAGCGATTGCGCCGCCGGGGACTATGCCTTCATCGATGGCTGCGCGTGTCGCGGATAAAGCGTCTTCTACGCGGTGTTTCTTTTCTTTAAGTTCAACTTCTGTCGCGGCGCCTACATTGATAACCGCAACGCCGCCTGCGAGTTTTGCAAGGCGTTCCTGAAGTTTTTCGCGGTCGTAATCGCTTGTGGTGTCTTCGATCTGGGCTTTAATCTGCGCGATTCTGTCCTGAATCTCTTTCTGCTTTCCGGCGCCGTTAATAATCGTGGTGTTGTCCTTGTCGATTTTAACGGTTTTCGCCTTTCCAAGCTGAGAAATATCGGTGTTCTCAAGTTTAAGACCGAGCTCTTCAGAAATTACTTCGCCGCCCGTAAGAATGGCGATATCTTCCAGCATGGCTTTACGGCGATCGCCGAAACCGGGCGCTTTAACGGCGCATGTGCGCAGAACTCCGCGCAGGCTGTTTACTACCAATGTTGAAAGCGCCTCGCCGTCGCAGTCTTCCGCGATGATAAGAAGCGGCTTGCCGCTCTGTGCGACTTTTTCAAGCAGCGGAAGCATATCCTTCATGCTAGACACTTTTTTATCGTGAATAAGAATGAAAACGTCTTCATAGACGCTTGTCATGGTGTCGCGATCTGTTACGAAATAGGCGGAAATATAACCGCGGTCAAACTGCATACCTTCGACAAATTCAATCGAAGTATCCATAGTTTTGGATTCTTCAACGGTGATAACGCCGTCTTTACCGACTTTTTCCATCGCGTCCGCGATAGTGTTGCCGATTTCGCTGTCGTTATTCGCTGAAACAGAGGCAACGTGCGAGATTTCTTCCTTATCCTTGATAGGTTTGGAATTTTTCTTGATTTCCTCAACAGCGATTTCGACCGCTTTGTCGATACCTCTTTTAAGTTCGAGAGGGGTCATACCCGCCGTAACGGCTTTAAGACCTTCTTTTACAAGTGAATAAGCCAGAACCGTGGCGGTTGTGGTGCCGTCGCCCGCTACGTCATTTGTCTTTGTAGCGACTTCTTTTAAGAGCTGGGCGCCCATGTTTTCGTAAGGATCGGCAAGTTCCACTTCTTTCGCTACGGAAACGCCGTCCTTTGTTACTGTTGGGGCGCCGAATTTCTTGTCTAAAAGGACATTCCGCCCTTTTGGACCGAGAGTTACTTTGACAGCCTTGGAAATCTGCTCAACTCCGGAAAGCAGTTTTCTTCGGGCTTCTTCGTTGAACATTAACTGTTTTGCCATATACATTCTCCTCTTTACTTTATTACCGAGACCTCGGTATTTTTTGATGATTATGGGTACAAATCCATACCCGCCTTACTTATAGCAAATTATAGTAATATTTTCAATAGGGGTAAATCAATTTTCAGGTTTAGCCAGAGCCGATACCAGTAATTCGGCCAAAGAAGATGCCTCGATTTCTGTCAATGTGACGCCTTTCCCCATTTTTTCATGGTTTGGAGCCCAATCCCTGATATCGAGTTTTGGAGTTCTGCCGCTCCATGAGACCAGATTTAATTCCTTTTGCCAGCCTGTCTTTTCCTGTGAAATAACCCCGAAATGCTTTACAATCTCATAGCTAAAATTATCCATAATAAAACCCCTTTTTTCATTGATTTTCATGTATAGGGTACCATATAATTAAGATAATATCTGCTTGAAAGAATGGCATAATCCGGTGTATACTCTTATCATTAAACTATATTCCGAACCGCGGGAAACTGCGTTGGAGGTTCCCGAAAGGAGGGACTAATGAGAAAAAGTATTATTTCTCTGTTAATAATGCTGTCAATTCTGGTGTTGACGGTTGCTTCATGTAAATCAACGGCTGAGACTCCGGCAGAGCCTGAAAATACCGCTCCGGCGAGTTCTACAACCCTTAATACGGCAAAAGCTAATGCCGAAAAAGCAAGGCAGCAGGCAATGGATTTTGAAAGCAATTCTTATTTCCCAAGCGAATGGGAAGCTGTCGAAGCTCAATTTAACTCAGCTCAAACCGCTGCCGAGTATGAAGCCGCCGCAAAAGAATATAACGAACTTATGAAAAAGGCAGTTCCGCTTTACGCTCAGGCAAGAGAAGACGAAATACTGGCTGTAAGGGAGCAGTTAATTGCCACCGGATTTACAGAATATTTCCCTCAGTATTTGGAAAACGCCGACAATATGGCGCTTGCCGCTCATGAGCAATATGAAGCAGGTGATTATTACAAGGCCAAGGAATCAGCGGCATCCGCTTTAAATGAATACGAAACATTGCTTGACGGCGCCAGAGTTTATTTAACAAGGCAGGAAGTTATCGATCGCGGTTTTACACAATATGACGCTGATAATTTCTTGAAGGCGGATGATGTCGCTCAGGAAGCGATAGACGCTTTTGACGCCGGTGACAGAGTGACTGCAATTGCCAAAATGGAAGAAGCTCAGCTTCGTTATAATTTGGTTCTTTCAAACGGATGGACAGCTTATGCCGCCGACAGGAAAACGGCAGCTACCGAAGAAAGAGAATTGGCGATAGCCGAAAGAGCCAATATCGCGGCCCGCGATACATTCCGCTCGGGTGATACCCTTTATTTTGAAGCGGAAGAACTATTCGCGGCGGAAAAATATTCTGAGGCAGCTATCAAGTTTGTGGATTCTGAGGCGGTTTTCGCAATTTCCAGACAGGAAACCGAAGAGAAACGCCTGAGAGCCGAAGAAGCGATTAGAATCGCCGAAGAGAAGATTGAAGAAAGCAGCGAATCAGCCAATGAGGCTGAAAGAATAATTGAAGGAGGTTCAAAATGAGCCGAAAAATTACCATTGTATTGTTTATATCTATTTTCTTTACCGTTTCTGCGTTTGCGCACGATGTTCCGGAGATTGATATAAAAATTCCTGTATTTAAACCTGCCGCGTATTTTGCCGTGGCAGTCGGTGAAGATGAAGCCGCGATCCCTGATGGTATCGCCAATAATAAGTTTTATCTTGAGAGTTTAAAGTACAACAGGCTGGCGATGGAAATGTACGAGATTGGCGATTACGATGCTTCCGCAGGTTTCGCTCAGGACGCGATTCGCTATGCCGAACTTTCTGATGAATTTGTAGCCGACCAGTTAATTACCGAAGCAAAACGTCTTATTGCATGGGCGGATAAAAATAATATAGCCGCAAGGTTTCCAAACAATTACAACGAAGGCGTCAATCAATATGAAATCGCCGTAGCTTCTCAGTCCAATGAAGAGTGGAACGACGCTATTACCGCCGCGATTAGGGCAATAGAAATTTTTGCCGCCTTTGAGTCCGGCAGACCTATAACAACCACTACAACCGTTGCGGCTTCATCGTCACGCGGATTGGCAAGGCAGTACACCGTAAGAACATGGCGTGTAGAAAGAGACTGTTTATGGACTATCGCGGGTTACCCTTGGGTATACAACGATCCCTGGAAATGGAAAGTTCTTTACGACGCAAACAAAGATAAAATGCCCGAACCTGCAAATCCGGATCTGATAGAACCCGGTATGGTGCTTGAAATTCCTAGCATTCAAGGCGAAAGCAGACAGGGAATGTGGCGCCCGTAAAACCACGCTTATTGGCAGCTGCTTTGGTCGTATAGCGCCAGGGCAGCGCCCATTAGCGCGTGAACGTAAGGCTCGCGTCCCATCCCTTTTATAACTTCATCAACTTTTATTAACTCAACTTCAACAAATTCATCTTCGTCCAGTTTTTGTTTTCCGCTGTTCTTTAAATCTTCAGCGAGAAAGAAGTGAACCCTGTTTGACATTATGGCGGGGTTGGGACTGAACTCTCCGATTTTTTTTATTTTTCCCGGCGTATATCCTGTCTCTTCATGCAGTTCTCTTGCCGCGGCTTGCTCCGCGTTTTCTCCCGGGTTAAAAACGCCGCCGGGAAATTCGAGGCTTAAACATTGCGACCCGTGCCGCCATTGCCATACCATCACAAACTTTTTCCCTTCTTCCGTTTCGATAACAGGGATCACAATAGCCCAATCCTTTGTTTCGATTATAGAAAAAACCTGCGCCTCGCCGTTATTGTGTTTTGGATCCGGCGATTTGCATAATGACTCAGTAACGGAAAAAATTCTGCAATCAAAAACTTTTTTACGGCTTTCCTCTGTCCATGTTAAGGTAGATTTGTTCATAAGGTAGTATATGCTATATAAATGGTATATACTACTATTTATAAATGAAGGCGTATCTTGATATAGTTCAAAAAGTACTTGATAAAGGTTTTCGCAAGACCAACCGCACAGGCACGGACGCGCTTGCCGTCGCTGGAACCATGTTTGAGCATGATATGGCGGATGGTTTTCCGCTTTTAACGACGAAGAAAGTACCGTTTAAAATGGTAAGATCGGAACTGGAATTTTTTATCCGTGGTTATACCGACAAGCAATGGCTGAAAGATCGGATGAATTCAATATGGGATGAATGGTGCAGCCCGGATGTTGTTCCCTACGGTAATGATGAATTAACAAAATCAAAGATGATGAACGAACGAGAACTTGGACCTGTTTACGGCTGGCAGTGGCGCAATTTCGGCGCGGAATATAAAACGTATAATTCAGCGCCTGCGGGACATGGCGTTGATCAATTAAAAAAACTTGTTGAAACTCTTAAAACAAATCCCGATGATCGCCGCATGATTGTAAGCGCGTGGAACCCCTGCGATCTGCATCGTATGGCGCTTCCGCCGTGTCATTACAGTTTTCAGGTAACGGTAATAAACGGCAAACTTAATCTGCTTTGGAACCAGCGTTCTGTCGATGTCGCCTTAGGTCTTCCTTTTAACATCGCAAGCTACGCGTGTCTTTTGCATTTGCTCGCGAAGGAAACCGGTTTGGGTGAAGGCAAATTAATCGGTTTTTTGGGAGACACTCATATTTATATAAATCATATAAACGGACTTAGCCTCCAGCTGTTGCGCGAGACTAAAGTTTTGCCGCAAATAAAAACTGAAAAATTTTCATCGATATTTGATTGGCATTACGAAGATACTGTCGTTGACGGTTACGATCCTCATCCTGCGATTAAATTTGATATAGCGGTGTAATATGCCGGAAATAATTTTAATCGCGGCGATGGCTGAGAACAGAGTGATTGGCAAGAACAACGCTATGCCCTGGTCGATCAAAGGCAACTTAGCGCGTTTTAAGGAAATGACTATGGGTTTTCCATGCATCATGGGAAGAAAAACATGGGACTCTCTGCCCAAAAAACCTCTGCCGGGTAGGTTAAATATAATAATCTCTAAAACAATGAATGCAAAAGACAACCCCTCTTCTTCCTTGGCGTTCTTGGCGAACGCGAACCAAAGGTTCGATGCGTCTTGGCGAGAAATAATTGTTTTTCAATCTTTGTCTTCTGCTGTTGAACATTGTTTTAATTACGAAAAAATATTTATCTGCGGCGGCGAATCAATTTATAAACAAGCCATGCCGATTGCAGCTAAAATCGATCTTACATTGATTCCGGGGCAGTATGACGGCGATACTTATTTCCCTCAAATTGACGACACTTGGGAAAAAACCGAAACTGTTAAACACGACGAGTTTTCGATAGTTACATATATTAAAAAGGAGCAGAAATGAAGGCGCCAATTTTAGTTGTGCTTGCCGCGGGGATGGGAAGCCGTTACGGCGGGCTTAAACAAATGGAAAAAATCGGAAAAGGCGGCGAAGTGCTGCTGGATTATTCAGTGTTCGATGCCGTTAAATCCGGCTTTGAAAAAATAGTGTTTATTATCCGTCACGATATAGAAAAAGATTTTCGTGAACTTGTGCTCGCGCGGATGGAATCGAAGGTAAAATGCGAATTGGCGTTTCAAGACCTTGATAGTTTAATACCTGCGGATATTTTCCGCGCCGCGCAGAATGCCGGAAGGACAAAACCCTGGGGCACAGGTCACGCGCTGCTTTGCGCCGCGGATAAACTCGATTCTTCTTTTACTGTTATTAATGCCGATGATTTTTACGGAAGGGAAGCGTTTGCTGTAATGGGTAAACATCTTATCGGCGAAGAAGCGAATATGTCTTCTATAATTCCGTATAAACTTGATAAAACGCTAAGCCCTCAGGGTACAGTCGCCCGCGGCGTTTGCGAAGTTAACGCGGGTTTTCTTGCCGGTGTAGATGAACTTACCGCGATTGAAAAAAAGGATGGCAAAATTTTTAATACCGCCGCAGACGGTTCTGTCCGCGGACTTTCAGCTGACACTCCGGTGTCGATGAACTTCTGGGGATTTTCAACTGAGATTTTACCTGAGTTTAAAAAATATTTTAACGATTATTTAAAAACTTTCGCGGCGGATCCGGCCGGGCAGATAAAAAGCGAATGTTTTATTCCAAAAGCTGTGGATCATTTTATTAAACAGGGGATTACGAAGGTAAAAGTTCTTTCCGCAAACTCAGACTGGTTCGGCGTTACCTACAAGGAAGATAGGGAAGCTGCTGTTAAAAAATTAAACGAAATGGAAGCTGCGGGTGTTTATCCGTCTCCGCTATGGTAAAAAATGGAGGTTTTTAATATGGAAAAGGAAAGCGCTGATAATCAACAGAATGTAAAACCCCGTTCTTTAGGTTTCTTAAATTCTCTTATCGACTGGTTTTTACGGTTTTTAAAAGGCGCGGCGATTGGGATGGACTTTGTTCTTCCCGGAATCAGCGGGGCTGCATTGGCGGTAGTTTTCGGGCTTTATGAGCGGATAGTCAAATTTATCGCGAATATTACAAAAGATTTTATTAAAAATGTATTATTTTTTATTCCGGTCGGAATCGGAGGATTGCTAGGAATTTATTTAATTTCCCACCCTATAAGTTTTTTAAAAGAAAATTACCAAACGCCTTTTTTGTGGTTTTTTGTCGGCGCGATATTAGGAACTATGCCGGAACTTTGGAAGAGATCGGGAGGAGCGCTTTCGTCATCAGAAATTGCCGCTGAAGGATCAGAAATAAACACGGTTGTTAAAAAAAGAAAGCCGTATCATATTGTTATATTGGTTGTTACATTTTTTCTTGCGGCATTCTTTCTGCTGTTTTCAGGGAAATGGGCGTTCGGTCAATTACAGTTAAATCCTGTTGCCGCGTTTTTCACAGGCGGCGTTACCGCGTTCATCGCTTTGATTCCCGGATTCAGCTCGTCAAACTTTTTAGTTCTCTTCGGATTATACGGGCAGATGATTGACGCTTACAGAGAATTAAAATTTTCAATTTTAATTCCATTTGCATTAGGCATGATTACATTTGTTTTTCCGTTTTCCAAGCTGATCGAATTCTTGCTTAAAAAAGTTTTTATAGGATTTTTTCATGTCATCCTTGGATTCGTTTTAGCTTCCGCGATTCTTGTTGCGGCGATCGCGTCCGGGTGGCAGCAGGATGGCGGTTATTACAATTATTTACAGATTGGCACAATAGCCTGTGTTATTACGTTCATCGCAGGAGTTGCTTTTTCATACTGGATGTGTAATATCAGTAAAAAATACGAGAAATAATAGCAAACTACGGATTAAAATCTCAACTTGTGAATTATCGGTATTTGATATATAATTACAAAATAATAACCACAGGAGGATATTATGGCAGAATTAAAAGGTTCAAAAACAGAAAAAAATCTACAGGAAGCGTTCGCAGGTGAATCGCAGGCGCATGTAAAGTACCAGTACTTTGCTTCAAAAGCGGAAAAAGAAGGATACCAGCAGATTGGCGCGATATTCCGCGAAACCGCTCTTAACGAAAAAGAACACGCAAAAATATGGTTCAAATTTCTTCACGGCGACAATATTCCGCCCACTACAGAAAATTTAAAAGCGGCGGCGGACGGCGAGAACTTTGAATGGACCGATATGTACGCAGGCTTCGCGAAAACCGCAAAGGAAGAGGGCTTTACCCAGATCGCGGCGCTTTTTGAAATGGTAGGCAAGATCGAAAAGGAACACGAAGAGCGTTACCGCAAACTGCTTGCGAATGTTAACGGGAACCTTGTTTTCTCACGCGACGGCGATCAAGTATGGCAATGCGCGAATTGCGGACATATTGTTATCGGGAAACAGTCGCCTGAACTTTGTCCCGTTTGCAAACATCCAAAAGCATACTTTGCTATTAAAGCCGCGAATTATTAAAAACTTCTGTTGCTGTGTCTGAAAAAGCTATAATCGCCATGTCGGGCGGCGTTGACAGTTCTGTTGCCGCCGCCCTCATGCTTGAGCAGGGGTATCCGTGTGTCGGCATTACGCTGAAACTTTACAAAGGCGAGAGCCGATGCTGCTCTTTGGCGGATGTAAACGACGCGAGGAACGTGGCGTTCAGTTTAGGCATGGATCATTATGTGCTAAATTTCACCGAAGAGTTTGACAAATATGTTGTGCGCCATTTTATTGAAACTTACGAAGCCGGCGCGACCCCCAACCCCTGCATTGAATGTAACCGCCATGTCAAGTTTAATCTGCTCCTTTTAAGAGCCCGCCAGCTCGATTTCGACCTTCTTGTTACAGGGCATTATGCGCGGACATCAAAAGACCCTGTAAGCGGACGGCATCTCCTTTTAAAAGCTGTAGACGAAAAAAAAGATCAAAGTTATGTGCTTTACTGCCTTACCCAGCAGCAGCTTGAAAGATCGCGCTTTCCGCTTGGCTTTCTTTCAAAAAACGAAGTAAGAAAAATCGCCGAAGATAAAAAATTTATAAACGCCGCTAAAGGCGAAAGCCAGGATATCTGCTTTGTGCCTGACGGCGATTACGGAAACTTTATAGAAGAATACACAGGCAAAACATATCCCGAAGGAGACATCCTTGATTTAGAAGGGAAAGTTATCGGAAAGCATAAAGGGCTGATCAGGTACACGATTGGGCAGCGCAGAGGGCTTGGCGTTGCGGCTAACACACCGGTTTATGTCGCCGCTAAATCAATCGCGGAAAACACTGTTACCCTCGCCGAGGACGACGCGCTTTATACAAAGTCGCTGTCCGCCAAAGACATCAATCTGATTGCGTGCGAAGACCTCAAAAAGCCAATGCGCGTAATGGTAAAAACCCGCTATCTGCAGGCTGCACAGCTTGCAACAGCGGAACAAACGGCAGAAGGCAGCCTGCGCATTGAATTCGACTCGCCGCAGAGAGCGATAACTCCGGGGCAGGCGGTTGTGATGTATGACGGAGATATTGTAGTCGGCGGCGGAACGATAGAATAGAAAAATTAACCGCCGTGCAGTTTTTTTGTAAGTGACGGGGACGAATACCAAAGAGAGACAGGCTCATTATACCTTGTGTTTGCTTTAAGGTAGACATATCCCGTCGGCAGGTTCCATGAAGTCTCGTAAGGGCGCATTTCTCTTAACATTTCATCGTAGAGCAGGGTAGGACCGAACTTCGCGACAAGGTCGTTTTGAACATTTGTGTAGCATTTTTTCATATCTTCAAGCGTGGCGCTGTAAAAATAATATGTTCCGCCTTCAAGTCCTGTTCTGGAAAAATAAGCAACCATGAATACAGGGTATCCCGACACAGATATATTTTCGTAAACAAGCGATTGAAGACCGTTTACTTCCTCAACATGAACAGGATTTCCCATCTTCGCCTTAAAGGCGTTTAAACTTGTTCCCCATGTGAAATTATGGAAAGAAACGGTTACCGGTTTATCTTGCGAAAAAAGAGCCGTTGTTACAAACAACAGGCAAATAATTATCAATATTTTTTTCATAATATGCCCCCATCTCATTATCGGTAGAAATGGGGGCATAAATTAACCGTTAGCTGTTCTGCGGAATACCGGCGCACTGCTCGGACTAAAGTCCTCGCGCCCCCTTCATCTCATTGACTTTAATGAGCGCCACGCCTCGTTGCTTTCATTCAACAACACACTGCGTGTGCATTATATGGCGGGGATTGAATCAAAGCCGCGCTGGAGATCGGCGTCGCTTGGCGTCTGATCGCTCATGGTCTTATTGTTGTATGCCTGATAGGCTGTCATGTCGAAGAAGCCTGTTCCGCTCAAGCCGAAAAGGATAACCTTTTTCTCGCCTGTTTTCTTGCATTCAAGAGCTTCGTCAATCGCGACTTTGATCGCGTGCGAAGATTCAGGAGCCGGCAGAATTCCTTCGGTCTTCATAAATTTGATTGCCGCATCAAAAACATTGGTCTGCACTTCCGCCCGCGCTTCGAGAAGTCCGTCCTGAAAGAGTTTTGAAAGCGTGGAGTTCATTCCGTGGTAGCGAAGACCTCCTGCGTGATTCGCCGAGGGGATATAACCGTTGCCTATTGTCATCATTTTGATAAGCGGAGTGGTTTTCGCGGTATCGCCGAAATCATAGGCAAAGCGTCCGCGCGTAAACGACGGGCAGGACGCAGGCTCGACCGCGATAAAACGCGCGTTTGATTTTCCGGTAAGTTTATCTCCCATGAACGGAGCCATGAGTCCGCCCATGTTTGAACCGCCGCCTGCGCAGCCGATGATGATGTCGGGTTTTACTCCGTATTTATCAAGAGCGGTTTTTGTTTCAAGCCCGATGATTGATTGATGGAGCAGCACATGGTTAAGAACGCTTCCAAGCACATAACGGCATTTGTCGGTCTTAACAGCGGTTTCGATCGCTTCGGAGATTGCGCAGCCGAGAGAGCCGCCTGTGTTCGGATCTGACTCAAGGATTTTCTTTCCTGACTCTGTTGTATTTGACGGAGATGGAATTAAATTGGCGCCGTAAGCTTCCATCAGCGCTTTGCGGTAAGGTTTCTGCTCAGAGCTGACTTTTACCATGTATACGATTAAATCGAGTCCGTAAAAAGCGCAGGACATCGCCATCGCGGTTCCCCACTGCCCGGCGCCTGTTTCTGTAGTAAGAGAGGTAAGACCTTCTTTTTTCGCGTAATAAGCCTGAGGTCCCGCCGAGTTTAATTTATGCGAGCCTGAGGTATTGGTTCCTTCAAACTTGTAATAAATTTCCGCCGGCGTTCCAAGCATCTTTTCCAGATAGTATGCCCGGATCAGCGCTGACGGTCTGTAAGCGCGGTAAAAATCCTGAATATCTTCAGGAATCGGCACCATGCGGGTAGTATCGTCAAGTTCCTGATCGATTACTCCCTTGCAGAATACCGGACCTAAATCCGCCGCGGTAACCGGCTGCAAAGTTCCAGGATGCAGCATCGGCTCCGGCTTGTTTTTCATGTCTGCCCTAAGGTTATACCAAAATTTGGGCATTTCCTCCTCGCTAAGATAGATTCTTGTTGGGATTTTGTTCGACATAGTTCACTCCTTCCCTTATTAAAATACATCCGGAGGTTATTAAATTTTCTCCGTTGTTTTAATGGGCAAATACGCAAGCACCAGATGAGCTGGTAATGAGAAATTTTTAAATCTGCCGGCGATGAGACTCGAACTCATACCCCATTGCTAGGAGGGGATTTTAAGTCCCCAGTGTCTGCCATTCCACCACGCCGGCCGGCGAAAATATCCCGCATTCGGGATATTTTCCATATCTTAGCGTTTTTAAGAAATATTGGCAAGAACCTGCCGGAACCTATTGCTTTATCGCTGTATATGTATTATTATCATATCATGATATGACATAATACGATATGATAAAAGGAGGTATGGATATGTTTATCGGCAGGGATGAGGAACTGCAGGAATTAAATAAACTCTATAAAAGCAGCCGTCTTGAGGTTGCCATTATGTACGGCAGAAGAAGGGTCGGCAAAACAGAACTTATAAATCATTTCTGCAAAGGGAAGAAATGCGTCTTTTTTACCGCTATCGAGAATTCAGCGGAATATAATCTTAATATATTTATAGAAGCTGTCCACAAATCCCGTTTAAGACTCTCTGATGAAACATTCGCCAAAATGATCCCCAGAGATTTTATACAATTATTGGATTTAATAGCCGCCATTGCCAAACAGGAAAAGATTATCCTCGTTATTGATGAATATCCATATCTTGCAAAAGCAGAAAAAAGTTTTTCTTCCATTTTGCAGAAATATATCGATTTTAATTTTAAGAACGCCAATATGCTGATTATTCTCTGCGGTTCATCAATGAGTTTTATGGAGAATCAGGTTTTAAGCGCGAAAAGCCCCCTGTACGGCAGAAGAACCGCTCAATTTAAAGTAGAGCCTTTTAATTATTCGGACGCGGTTAAATTTGTGCCGAATTATTCTAAAGAGGATAAATTATTAACATATGGCATTTTCGGCGGAACTCCTTATTATTTGTCACAAGTGGATAATAAAAAAAGTTTACAGGAAAATATTGCTGAACTGTTTTTTAATTCTAAAGGTTTGTTGTTTGAGGAACCCGGCAGTTTAATTAAACAGGAATTAAGAGAGCCTCATTTGTATAACGCCATAATCACAGTAATCGCAAACGGCAGCACAAGATTATCGGAAATTGCGGA
>WQRN01000018.1 GCA_009786715.1 Treponema sp. | reverse complement strand
AGATTTATATCAGCTCCGGTAAGCGCGTGAACATATTTAGAAATTTCAATTTCCAGCGCGTCCAGCAGGTTAAAGTCGGCAAATGAAAAATGCGTATAACTATCATGGTAATCCTCTTTGGGCCAGTCGAGCATCATCCTGCCTTTGGAATCGAGAGGAATAACAATATCTTTAGTTTTGTTGTCTGAAATTTTAGCCTGCTTTATTGTTAGTTTGCGTTTATCAAGTTTAATTTCAGGGTTGCCAAGATGTTCAATTAAAGGGGCAAAAGATAATTGAAGATACCAGTGATTAAAAATATTCTGAGTTAGGTAAACCCGTCTTCTTACGCCGTCTTTATCAATTTCTACATTAGTAAAACCAGCGCCTTTGGAAATCTGCGAAAAAACCGGAAGAGCCGGCAGAATGTCAACAAAGCCAGCTCCCTTCGATGAACCGGAAGACGCGGTTACAGGATACGAAAACCTCTCTTCGGCAATGGGACGGCGTTCCGACTGTTCGCCTTCCAGCGGATATTCGCGCAGATTCAATGTGGACCAGCCATGTCTGTTAAGAGCTATCGCCTGCGCAAGATACAAATCGTTATCACGCGCGACGCCTGCGGCTTTGTTATAAAGATCGTTTTTTTGACTGGTTATTAGATCGGAAAGATCCTGGGCATAATTATTTACATCACCTCGGTTTAAACGCCCGTCTCTGAATGCCGCAAATATTTCCTGCGCGGCTTTTTGAATATCGGAAAAACTGCGCTCAAAATCTGTTTCAAGCCCCTGCTCAAGATAGAGGGTATCTACTCCCTGGGGGCCGCGATCAATATACTCAATATCGAAGATAACAGCATTCGCGCCGTATTCTTTCAAACGTAAAAGGCCGTCCGCAATTACAGAACGAGGCCAGGGAAAAATGCCGTAATACGCGATAGCCTGATCGTCAACATCAAGAAAAACAACATTGTCAACGCGTTCGCGGTTTGCTCTAAAATTTAAAAAGAAATCGTACAGGCGGTCTTCCAACGGGGTAAGCGCGTTAACCAAATACAACAATGAAAACACTGCCGCCGCGGCAAATCCTATCAACGCATTTATCCATTTATTCATAATTAATTATACTATATGGCTGGATCAAGGGCAATCCGGCGCTACTTTTTATTAATCTGACAAAATGCTATGCTGTTCTCATGAAAACAAATCCTGTTGCGGCCTATCTTGCCGCTGTTTCGCCTGAAAAGATTGATACCAATCTGCTGGCTTATATTTGCAGTTTAGCGGAAGTTTCCAAGGTTGCCCCGGAAATCGCATCTTCTATCGTGCTGGAGTTGCAAAACCAGCGTAAACGCATAAAACTTATCGCAAGCGAAAATTACTGCTCCATGGCTGTGCAGTTGGCAATGGGCAACCTTTTAACTGATAAATACGCCGAGGGAACGGCATACCACCGTTTTTACGGGGGAACAGAAAATGTGGATGCAATCGAAACGCTTGCCTCGGAAGAAGCGTGCAAGCTCTTCGGAGCAGAATACGCAAATGTGCAGCCGCACTGCGGCTCCGACGCTAACCTTCTTGCGTACTGGGCAATCCTCTGCACAAGAATTGAAAGCCCTGCTTTAAAAAAATGGGGCGAGACTAATCTTTACAACCTTACAGATTCCCAATGGAACGAATTAAAAACAACAATGGGAAACCAGCGTCTTTTAACTTTGGATTACTATTCGGGCGGACATTTAACGCACGGCTACCGTAATAATATATCAAGCAGAATGTTTGATGTTCACAGTTATTCAGTTTCTGAAAAAGACGGTTTACTGGATTACGATGAAATTGAAAAACAGGCGGTGGAATTAAAACCGTTGATTTTATTAACAGGCTATTCCGCCTATCCCAGAAAGATAAATTTTAAACGCATGAGGGAAATCGCTGATAAAGCCGGAAGCGTCTTTATGGTAGATATGGCGCACTTTGCAGGCCTTGTCGCAGGCAAGGTGTTTACAGGCGAATATGATCCTGTCCCGTGGGCGCATGTTGTAACAAGCACTACGCACAAAACTTTACGCGGCCCGCGCGCAGGGCTCGTGCTTTCAACAAAAGAATTCGCGGAAGAGTTAGATAAAGGCTGCCCTTTAACAATGGGCGGGCCTCTGCCTCATGTAATCGCGGCAAAAGCTGTCGCCTTCCGCGAAGCGGGAGCGCAGGAATTTAAACAGTACGCAAAAAAAATTGTCGATAATTGTCAGGCTCTTGCCGCCGCCTGTATTAAAAACGGGCTTGAAGTTTTAACAGGCGGCACTGATAACCACCTGTTATTAATAAACGTTCATAAAGCCGGAATTACCGGGCGGCAGGCGGAAAGCGCTTTACAGGAATGTAACATAACGGTAAACAGAAACAGCCTTCCGCGCGATCCCAACGGCCCGTGGTATACATCAGGGTTAAGGATTGGGACAGCAGCCATTACAACACTTGGAATGGGAGAGAATGAAATGGCCGAGATTGCTTCGCTTATAGCTTGCGTTGTAAAGGGAGTAAAACAGGCGCCGGATAAAAAGGATCCGACTAAAAACAGCAAAGCAAAATACATTTTAGATGAAGCTATAAAGAGCGATGTTCACAATAGGGTAAAAGCTGTTTTGGATCGATTCCCTGTATATCCGGAACTGGATCTTGAATTTTTAAAGATTCATTTTTGCTGATTACTTTTTATTTTGTCTTTCTTTCTCGTAAATGAATCTTGCAAAAATGTCAAAGAGGATCACGTCTATTTTGTGATGCTTCTCTACAAATTGTTCGCGCATCATATCAATCGCTTCATCCGGTTTCATGGCCTTGCGGTAAACGCGGTTAGGATCCGTTACGCTGTCGTATATGTCGATTATCTCTAAAACTTTTGCCGGGAAATAGGCAATGGCATGATAGTCTAAAATCGGTTCCAGTTCGTAAGTCATACAGTGATCCGGCTTTGCGTGCGGATTATCTTTTTTATACTGCGCCAGATACGCGCGAAAATATCCGTAACCGTCGCGATCGCCGTAATATTCATGATGGTAACCTGTTATAAGGCTCGCTTCCATCGGATAATTTGTTTTTGTCATGATCGACTTATAACCCTGCTTAACATGATCTATTACTATCTGGCGGTTATATTTTTCCTCGCCTTCGTGGTATTCCACAGCGGCGGCTTTGCCGATATCGTGAATCAAAAAGCCAACCGCCCATTTATTAAAAAGCTCAGGCGGAATGGCCCTCATGCCTCCTAAAAAAACACGTTCAAGATCAAAATCATCGGCATGGATATGCGGAAGCAGCTCTCTGTAATAATCGCGGTATTTGGAGGCAAAACTAATCCGCATTTTTTGAACCGCGCTTGACTCAGACAGCAGTTTGTTGTAATACGCAAGAAACGCGATCCCGTTAAGATACACGCGTGTCATATGCTGGATAATTGTGCCGTTGGACTTTTTTACAAGCGTGTTCATCAGATCGTTGCCGAAAATATCATCCGATATTAACTTCGCTGAACTTTTTATCATATCGCGGGTGGAATCGACAAGCCCCTGGGTAATTTTTTTAGCTTCATCGTCAGCGTGGTTGATTGCATCTTCCAAAGCCGCGTGGTTGATAAGCGCAGCGTTTTTTGTCGTGTCTACAAGAGCCTCTGCAATTTCCGCTTTAGTAACCGATTTTGGATCGGCAATAATCTCATCTAACCTGTCTCTGTCTTTGTTAATGCAGGCAACTTTTTCATCGGCAGTCATTTTGGCAATAGCTTTATATTCTTTCCCGAAACTCGCTATATCTTCTTCGGTAGCCGCACCAAGCTCTTCGATGTCGTCGTCTTTCTTTTTAAATTCCGGCTCTTTCATGCCCCACGGCATTTCAAATTCCCACGAGCCGTGTTTGACAATAGCTTTCTCTTTTAACTTGTTGTAATTCTCTCCGGTAAGATAATATTCCCAATCACCTTTTTTTTGATAAAAATAAATATTCGTATCAAATAAAACTTTAAAAGGCATAAGCCGTTTTTTCTTCGTGCCGCGGTTAATACATAATATTGGGATATCTTCATCTTTAATAAGGTCGATATATTTATTATTTGTCTTACCGTCTTCGGCTACCAACACCTTGGAAAGAGGTATTACAATATCTTTCTCAGCCATAACTAAATACTACACCTTGTAATAGTTACTATTTAACCTTGCTCATAATCTCGGATACAATTTTTTCAGCGTCATCATATGTAACCTGACAGGTACCTACCTGCTTATGACCTCCGCCTCCGTAGAAAAGGAGCATTGAACCGACATCTACAGCAGAAGTACGGTTTGTAATGCTATGCCCAACGGTAATCGCCACATTGGATTTGTTTCTGCCGTCTACAATCCAGACAGAAATATTTTGCTCAGGGTACAGCGTATAAATAATAAATCTGTTACCGGCGTAAATGGTCTCTACATTGCGAAGATCAACTTTAACAACATTGCTCTCGACAGAGGCATGTTCCTTGATCATCGTTACGAAAAGATCTTTCTGCTGATAATATAAATCTAACCGCTCTTTAACATCCGGCATTTCAAGAATTTCATATATCGTTTTTTCCGCGCACGCTTTGGAAAGGCTCATCATCAAATCATAATTACTGATGGTGAAATTCCTGAACCTGCCTAACCCGGTTCTTGGGTCCATTATGAATCCTAAAAGAATCCAACCTTTTGGATCAATTATTTCATCGCGCGAAAGATTGCCGGAATCAACTTTATCAACATAATGTATCATTTCGGAGAACTTGCCCAATTTGGCGTCTCCGCCGTAATAATCATAAACAACTCTGGCACAGCTTGGAGCATGCCTAGAGACACCCTCAAAATATGTTTCGTTGCCTAACCGCTCGGATTCGCTTGAATGATGATCAAACCACAGTTTGCAGCCCGGAATATAAGGAATATTAGCTAAAATATCATTGTCCGTAGCTTCTACCAAACCGTCTTGAATATCTTTAGGATGGACAAATTTCCAATCGTCAATAAGCCCTAAATATGACAAGAGAGCGCCGCAGGCCAGTCCGTCAAAGTCAGATCTGGTAAATAATCTCATATCAAACCACCTCTTATAAAAGTACTTTTTACCTTATTTGCCTATCTTATCATTATAAACCAAAATATAAAGAAATGGAAAGGAAAAAAACAGGTTTTTTTAATTATAATCCGTTTTCGAGTCTGCTGTTGAACCAATTTAACACCGCTTCTGCTCTATTACTGAAAGAATTGCCAATTCTGTCAAAAAGTCCGGGTACAGAGAGAGTTTTTGCCATAGAAGCGGCGTAAACGAGGATAGTATCACCGCAGTCAATAACCGCAAAAAAAGAGCGAAGATTGCTCTTTCCTATCACCGGGATAACGCCGTAATTCAAAGCAGTTATATTTTCCTGTACAAAAAAGATTGAATCCCGGGAAATGGTAAAACTATAACGATAGATATTATCGCCGAATGTAAGGTCTTTTTGCTTTGCATAAATCGACAAAGCGGCGGGAATTTGGGTGTAAACGGGATCGGGAAGCGGTTTTTTCGTCTGAGGTCCGTCAATAATACCGGAATATTCATAAAAAGTACGCATACTGCCGCGACTTGCGGAATAATACTCTATTCCTGTCAGAGAACTGATAGCCATCATCTGGTTAAAAACATTAATTTTCTGTTCTTCATCCCAGTTACCCTCGTCCGAGCGCAATTTTTCAGGTTTCAGGTATAAATATAAGGTTTCTACCATCATATTCGGTTTTAATTCGCCTATTGTTCCAGTAATAAACTGCCCAAGTTCGCCGGTATTGGGCAAAAGCACAGGCTTGGGGTTTTTAAATTGAACCTCCATGATTCTTCCCCTCTCGAGCGCCCGTATCTGTTTTATGCTGTCATCGGAAATTATCTCTTCTAGAGGAATAGAAAGAGCGCATGGGATAAAAAATGAGGAAATAATGATTAATAAAAAAAAGCGTTTCATGATTTACTTCAGTCCGCGGTAGAAAACGCGCACCTGTTTATATAAACCATCTCCTTCGCTTTTAGTTTCAACATCGCCGATGTCATTCAATGTGGTATGGATAAGCCATCTGTCAAAAGGATTCATAGGTTCAAGCAATATTGAGCCTCGGCTTTCGCGTACTTTTTCCGCGACATTGTAAGCAAGGCGCACGAGGGATTCTTCCCTGCGGATGCGGTAATTTTCTGTATCAAGAATAATGCGGACATCTTCTTTGCCAAGGCGGCCCGCGTAAATATTTAAAAGCAATTGCAATGCGTCAAGGTTTTTGCCTTTTTTACCAATCAAAATGGAAGAATATCCTGAGTCGATTTTAAGACCCAGCTTGGATTTGTCCCTGAATAAAATCGAAACCTTGCCGGGATACCCCATGCGTTCAATAAGCCCGGATGTAAACCCGATCATTTTTTCTTCAAATTCATTTTGCGGTTCTGGCTCGCCGAAAACCGCCTGACTGGAACTGCCTGTTATGCGATCCCTTTCCATGCTGTCGTTTTGTCTTCTCTCGGAAGAATGCGAAACAGGTTTACTTGCCGCGGACGAAGGTTTGGATGAAACTCCAAAATTACCCACATGAACCCTGATTCGAACTAATCCCTTCTTGAATAAACCGCTTTTTTGGGTTTCAAGAATCTCTACATCAAAGTCGTCTTTTTCAAGACCAAGCTCTCCGGCTGCTCTGTCGATAGCTTCTTTTTCGGTTCTGCCTTCAAATTCAAATTCCATTGTTATATATCTCCTTAAAATTAATGTTTCTTTTTTTTCTTCCCGCCGCCCGGCGCAATTCTCGCAGGAGGCTGAGACTGCTGCTGCGCTGCCTGCGCTTCCGCCTGCGCGGCTTTTTTCTTGATAACATACTTGTTGATTATCACCTGCTGAACAAGAGTCAGAAGGTTAGAGAAAATCCAGTAGATTAACAATCCGGACGGCACATTGTAAAGCACAAAGAAGAACACAATCGGCATAACGTATAACATCATTTTCATCTGGGTGTTTGACTGCTGCCCCGGCATTTGCGTAACTTTTCCGTACAGGAGCTGAGAGCCGACATAAATAAAAGGCAGCGCCCGCAATGCGGTCCAGCCTAAAATCGGCAGCCTGAAATCTCCGGGGAATTTCACGATATATTCAGGGAGTGAAAGATCCGGTATCCAGCCGGGGATAAACTCTGCGCCGCGAAGATCAAAATGGTTGTTAAAAAGCTGATACATGGCGATAAATATCGGAAGCTGCAGCAGCATGGGAAGACATCCCGAAAGAGGATTATAGCCTTCCTGTTTGTAGAAGTTTCCCATTTCCTGATTTAATTTCTGCGGATTGCCTTTATACTTTTCCTGTAATTCCTTAATCTTCGGCGAAAGAGCCTGCATCCGCTGAGTTGCTTCAGAGCCTTTTTTGGTTAACGGGAAGAAAAGTAATTTAATAAGCAATGTAAGGAATATAATCGCAACGCCGTAATTCGGAATAATTTTATGGAAACCCATAAGCAGCCATTTTAGAAGTTTTTCTAAAGGCGCTAAAATTCCGCGCGAACTTGCGGCTTCCACGAGTCCTGAATCTTTAATGCCAAACTCATTTTTTCCCGTGTTGTAATTGGTAAGTATTTCCTGGGTTTTCGGTCCAAGATAGAAAAGGTAAGTGTCTTCCACTTTGGAAATATTCGCGGCGGGGCGGACTATATTTAACCTTGAAGCCGAAATAATTCCAGGTTCATGCCTTTCAGAAAATTGCAAAGTATACTGGGCAAGATACGGAACCGCTATTAAAGAAAAATATTTGCCGGATATCGCGGCCCATGCCGGACGGCTGTCGATAAGTTCATTAACTTTCGCGTTCTTGCGTTTACCGTTTATGAATGTATGGTAATGCCTGTAGTCGTAGTAGTTATCAAGTTTTTCAAACACAGGACCGATCTGCGGTCCGAAGGAAAGAGTATAGGCGCTGCCTGAAAAATTAAAACTCTGAACTGAAAATCCTCCGTCCAGAATAACTCTTAATTCAAACATGTAATCGGAAGGTTTGAATTCATATCTTTTGATCAAACTGAATCTTCCGTCCGAGCCGTATACGGCAGCTGGAACAGAAAATTCGCGGTAAAATTCTACAGAATAATCTGATATGCGTCTAACATTAAAATTAGATGTGAGCGGCTGAGCGTCAATACCGCCGAAGGCGACTGAAAAAGCGCGCGCTTCATTGTTGCCGGAAAGAATTAAATCAACATCTTTGTTATTTCTGCGATCCTTCCATTTAAAAGAAACCATATCGCCGCCCGCATTGGTAAGCACAACCGTAAACAATTCCGTTTCTATTGTTACATACTCTTGTGTAACCTGAACATCCGAAACCGCGGCTTCCTGCTGATCCATGCGCTCGGCAACAGGTTCTTCGCGCGCCGGAGTTGAAAGAATCTGTTCCAGCTCCTGTTTTATAGGATCGATTTCAACCGCTGTAACAGGCGATTGCTGCTGGCCGGCGCCGGGCGTTAGTTGCTGCCTCTGGAAGAAAAACCCCTGTATTAAAAAAGAGGCAATCAACACAACTGTAGAAAGCACGATAGCCAGTATTGTTTTTTTATCCATTTTACTTCCTTTTGTTTTCTAAAAACTAATTTTTCACGGTGAACTGTCTGACAAAGCCAAATCAGGCACAGGATCATATCCGCCGCGGTGAAACGGAGTGCAGCGCAAAAGCCGTTTTACTGTAAGAGCGCCGCCGCGGATAACACCGTATCTGCTGATTGCTTCATAAGCATAAACAGAGCAAGTCGGGTAAAACCTGCAAGCCGGCGGCAAATGCGGAGAAATCGCTAACTTAAAAAAACGAAGCAGAATAAGCGCTATTTTCTTCATATAAATAAACCGGCTTTTTTAAAAAGGGACTCGAGCTGGCTTAATCTGCCGGAAAGAAAAACTTTTTCTTCTGTTTCCTGATAGATTAAAAGGATTAAATCGTTTCCGCCAAAAAGGCGGTTCTTCATCAATCTGTAGGCTTCGCGTCCAAGACGCTTTGAGCGGTTTCTGGCAACAGCGCCTTTGAAACCTTTGGCAAATGTGAAGCAAATGCGGTTGCAGGGCAAATCGTTCTTTAACACAAAAAGTTTCGCGCCCTGGCAGCTATACCGTTTTCCCTTGCCAAAAACCTCCCGAATCTCCTTCCTTCCCTTTAAATGTTCCTCCCGCCTGAAGCGAAAGGATACCTTTTCACAGTTAATAAGGCTTTTTCTCGTCAGAAACCGACAATTTTATCCGGCCTTTGGCTCTGCGGCGCTTTAAAACAAGCCTCCCGCCCCTGGTTTTCATGCGGGCGCGGAACCCGAATTTGCGGTTTCTCTTCACTTTACTGGGTTGATAAGTACGTTTCATGGTATCTTCTCCTATATATATAAAGGTTCTTAAAAACAAAAATGATTATTTAGTTTAGAATAAACAGGAAAACAGGTCAAGAGGGGAACCTTCGCCAGCCGCTTTTGCGGCCTGGCTCGGTTGAGGTTCAAGAGGGGAACCTTCGCCAGCCGCTTTTGCGGTCTGGCTCGGTTGAGGTTCAAGGGGTATTTATAGAGATGAATTTGAAATATACGCTTTCTGGGTTTATATATATTTCTCCCTCAGATGACTGTAACGCCGTCGCGGACGCCATGCTAGAGACCAATTATAATGAAGAATTCTGCCTCGCCGAAGACTTTTCCCCGGAATTTATCGTAAAACTCATGGAAGCCGGGTTTTTAGTAATGTCAATGAACCTGGATCAAGAAAATCCTCATTATATATTACTCCCAAAACTGCATCTTGTGCGCTCAGCCCTCTTTTTTGAAAATTTACACATAAAAAAATCTATCCGCAGGCTGCTAAACCAATACGAATTAAGAGTTGATTCGGATTTTAACTATATCGTGGACAGGTGCATAGAAAAACACGGCAGCGACTGGCTTACCCCTCCCTTGGTTGAATGTATTAAAAATATCAGAGCAAAACAAACGGTGTCACTCCCCTCTGAAAAGGCGCTGCTTCCCACTTCCTGCGCCTACCCGGCTTCATTTGCTCTTTACCGCGGCGGCAAACTAATCGCCGGAGAATTCGGCGTTGTTTTCGGCAAGGTTTACACCAGCTATTCAGGTTTTTACGAAGAAGATAATTCAGGCACTGTGCAGATTATACTAGCTACCCGTTATTTAAAGGAGCATGGGTTTTCATTTTTCGATCTTGGTATGCCGCTGGATTATAAAAATAATCTTGGAGCGAAAGATATAAGTCCGCAGGAGTTTGTCAGTTTATTTAGGGGTTGAATTCTGCTTCCTCAGACTTTTTTTAACAAAGATAGGATCAAAGACTTTATCCATGTCAACTTTAGTAAGGAAATATTTCAGCACAGCGCGGTAAACAAATATTGATATTGCAATGGAAGCCAAAAAGATAAGGGGAAAAGCCCACGAGAGTGCGCCTTCAGGAACTATTGGATTGACAAATCTTGCATAAACAAGCAGAAGCAGCACAAAGCTAATCACTGCGACGATAACGTTAAATAATGTCGCTCCAAGAATAAATAAAAGCGTATTTAATTTTTTATTCATTTAACATTCCTTTCTTTGTCTTTTGAAGGGTTAATAAACATTGTAATAAGGAGCAGAATACAGCACACCACAACCGAAGAATCGGCAATATTAAAAGTCGGCCAGCGTTCCATGCCGAATAAACCGAATATTTTTACGCTGATAAAATCGACTACTCCGTCGGGACGAAAGATACGATCGGTGATATTTCCAAGTCCTCCGCCGATAATGCCCGCCGCGGCCCATCGCTGCAGTTTTGTAAATTCATTGGATTTCAAATAATACCATACCAGAAACCCTAAAACCAATATCGGGAAGGCAATAAAGATTACAGGTTTTAAAAATTCCGGAAGCCCTTCTCCCAGGCTGAACGCGATCGCTTTATTGCGCACATGATAGATGCATAAAAAGTCATTGTTAAAAACATCTTTTATCAGAGCAGGATGAAATGGCTGTGTTTTTACAATGACAGCTTTTATAATCTGATCCACAGTTAGAATCAGAGCTGTAAGCGTTAACGGCATGAGTTTTTCTCTTGTTAAATTTTCCTTAAAAAATGACTTCATCACTACTCTCCAATTAATTAAAATAACCGCAAATTATAATCCGGTAGGTATATCAAGAAATTCGGCGTCTAGACACAGTTCGGCAATACAATGACGCATAACAGCCTGAACGCCCCAGACTTCGGTGCTGTAATGTCCGCCTGCAATCATGTTTAATTTCGCTTCAAGGCATTCATGATACACATAATGAGCGTTTTCGCCGGTTATATAGAGGTCTATGCCTTCTTCTATAGCATCCTTAAAATTAGACGCGGCTCCGCCTGAAACAACCGCTGCTGTTACGCAGTCTTTTTTACCGAACGGCAAAAGTCCCGCGGGCGGCCTTCCCATAAAACTGATTTTATCAGCGGCCTCATCAATTGAAACAGGTTTTGGAAAAGTTCCCTTGTAACCGATTTTCCGCCCGTGATAAACGCCGAACGGCTCAATATTCTCAAGATCTAAAAGCTGAGCCAGAACAATGTTGTTCCCGAATTTCGGATGCTGATCCAAAGGCAGGTGCACCGCGTACAGGCAAATATTATGGTCTAGTAAAAACTTAATGCGCTGCCGCAGGTTTCCCGCTATCCGCGAAGGAGAACCCCAAAAAAGCCCGTGATGTACAAAAAGAAGATCCGCGCTCTGCTCCGCGGCCTGTTCAAAAGTTTCCATAGCGGCATCCACAGCGAAGGCGATTTTACGGAGAGCAGAACCATCGTTGTCAATCTGAATTCCGTTCAAGGAATCATCGGCGGAGGCAAAACCTTCCATGTCCAGAAAGCTTCTGATAAAGGAGTCAAATTTAGCAGTCGTAACTTCTTTACTCACAAATGGGATTATACAATATTTTTACCTTCTTGTAAGTGTCAACAGCGTAAAAATAAGATGAAAATAAAAATAAAGCCGCATAAACCCGGCTGGGCATATGCGGCTTACTTAGTAACAGAAAAAACTACATTACTCTATCTGCTGCCTTTTCCGCTTGCAACAAGCAAGGAAGAGAAAACCATAGTATGAACTGCGAGCCTCTGTAATACGGGCCAGAAGTTCTCAAAGCCGTCCATAATCCAGGAAATAAGACCAACGATAATGTAAACAGCCCAGATAATCGCGATAATAAATATCAGCTGCAGCAGGAAAGATATGCTGTCAATACCAAGCATTTCGAGGATAATACAAACGCCGGCAACGAACGCAATAACGCCGAAAACAACTACAAAGATTTTTATAGTATCATTGTTAAAATTGAAAGACTTAAGCATGATTTCAAAGTCGCTGCTTTTACCAATACCTAAACCCTTTTTAACAAACAACGCTAAAGCGCCGTTTGCAAGAAGATACAAACCTACCGAGAGTTTCCACAGAAAAATTCCTATTCCATCCTTCATAATCAAACCTCTTCTAAAACATATTTCTATAAGAATGAACAAAAATACGACGTACTATTTGCTCACCCGGATAGCCCAATAAGCTACCTAAGACATTTTAAACCCACATTACCCAAAAAACAAGTGACGAAATATTAAAATAATTCAGCCGTTTTTAACTTTGTCGTATTCTCCGTCAAAAAAGCCATCCAGATATGAGTGCCCTTGAATGAACTTATCCGGGTCCATTATTGCGTAATATGCCTGATTTGCCATTTTATCCTGATCAAAAGGCACATAGCTGTCCATCCAGCTTGCTCCAAACTGGCTCCAGAAGATCACATGGTCGATATATTTTTTATATTTATCCAGCATTTTAAAAAACAGAGCGTGCTGATAACCAAGAACATCGGCTTGTTTTTGATTTAAAACAGCCGGCGCGAGAGCCTCCCCGCCGGGGGCGTTATAAGGCAGCCGCATATCAATTTCTGAATAGGCGACACAATCCAGAAAACCTTCGTCGATTAATTCAATGTATAAAAGCAGAGATTGTTGATTATTGCTTGCTAAAACAGGCGTCGCCCACTCGTGCCCCTGGATCCCTAAACATTCAATCAGGTTTCTTCCGTCATAAAGCGGATCGGTTTTCCATGCGGTGTTTAATTCCTTGATCATATTGTAAATAACTTTTGCCTTTGACCAAATATTAATTTCGTAATCGTTATAGGTAAGGATTGGGGGTTTTTCGCAGATATAGGCGTCGATATTTCCGCCGCCGTCATGCCCGTCCATTTTCATGTAATCGGGGACGATATCGGGATTGTCATAACCTTCTTTGTACTTCTGAGCCATCTGCGCGTTTGGAACGGCAATATGCGCGTATTTAAAGAGCAGGTATACATAGTGCTGTTTTATATCGTTTAAATCATCGTCTGTTAACGCCATCAGCCAGGAAACATGCCTTAAAGCCGGTTTCCACTTGCCGGTATTCTCCCGGATAATCATGCTGTGCCTGCTTTCGTGCAGCTCCACATTTAAAACATCAAATGAATGGAAGGGAATAATGCCGCGCTCTTTGCTTGAATCGTACCTTGTATCCGTTGTCATAAAATGGCGCATAACATACATGATGTGGTCAAAGTATATTCTTCGCGCAGTATGTTTGTTTACTTTTAGAAACGGACCTACGGCGTTTGTTCCGCCGGAGAAAAAGCTGCAGTCCATGTTCCATTGCATGGGCGTAATATTTTCAGGAACTATCTGCCTCATCCATGGAGGGGATTGATTAATCCACGCAAGGCAATGACCGTGCATTTTGTATTCGTATGTACCGTCAGCGCGGATTTTAGCGGAATCTCTTATTCCCAAATAAGCGTCTGTAGGAAGTTTCCATTCCGGCAGTGATTCCATAGACGCGTCTGCTTCTGTTCTGAATTCAAACTGCGGAAATAAATTTTTAAGCCATTGCGGAGGTTTTAGATGCCATTGCGGTTTTAAATTATTTTCATCAACAAAAATCTCGTAGTGATATCCCCTGATAGATTTAGGATCAACGGGCCCCGTACCGGTAACGCCGATAAGGAAACTGCCGTTTTCATGGTTATATTTACTTTTAAAAGGAGCGACTTCCAAATAACTTTTTGTGTTTACTACATTCGCAATCGCCTTTTGATCCGGATCCATTTGCGTGATTTTAATATCGCCGAGCAATAGTTTATCGCCTTCAAGTTTTGCGCCTGTCTCTGTATGCAGATCGATATTAAGATATTCCCAGCGCCCGGACGAAACAGGAGTTACGGCGCAGAGAGTTTTTTTATACCATGTCTCTCCGTCATGAAAACCAATCCACGGCGGCTTTATAACGCCGATACTGTCCAGCTCTGATGTTCTTATATAAATTTGCGTTCTGGCAGTTCCGCTGTAACCTGCAACGCTTTGATACCCTTCGCCGCCTGTAGAAGTTGACCAGATTTCAAACCTCATATATTTCCCGGCGGCGCTTTTCGGGTAATAAAGATCAAACTCGATATATGTTTGATTGTTTAATTCAACAGCGGGATAAATCGGCGCCCTCATGCCGAATCCGCCGAACGCTTTTCCGGCAATAGCGGGATCAAAATAAGTTGTAAGAAGAATTAAGCTGCCAAGTTCAAAGGGATCGTTAACAAGTTCGAAATGACTGTTGGGATTCGGCAGAACGCGCCCGTCGCTGGTGCGCCATAATTTCCACACAGAAAAGTTTTTTTCAAGATCAAACTTGAAAACAGGAATGCGTTTAAATCCTACGCCGGGATCTTCGCGGAAATAAGGATCATCACTATCGGTTTCTAAAGCCATCTTTGTAACATGTTATTTTACCACGATATTAACCAATTTGTCAGGTACAGAAATAACTTTTACAACAGTTTGCCCTTCAAGCCATTTTTGAACTCCCGGCAGAGCAAAAGCGGTTTTTTCAAGTTCTTCCTTAGCGGTCCCCGCCGCAGCTGTAAACTTGTCCCGTATCTTGCCGTTCACCTGGATTACAACCGTAACCTCATCAAAGTGAGTTAAAGAATCATCATAGACAGGCCAGCTGCCTTTGGAAACAGAATTATTATGTCCGATTTTCTCCCAAAGCTCCTCGCCAAGATGCGGAGCGTACGCTCCGGTCATTATCACCAGAGGTTCCCACATGGAACGCGGTATTTCAGCTAATTTCGCGATCTCTGCGGAATAAATCATCATGGCGCTGATTGCGGTGTTAAAGTTAAGAGAAGCAGTGTCGTCTGTCACCTTTTTAATGGTTCTGTGCAGCAGCCTGTTAAGTTCGCCGCCTCCCGCTTCATCGCTGCCGGGAAGCGCGTCACATAACGGTTTTTCGCTGATTGCCCAAAGCCGTTCCAGAAAACGCGACACCCCAGTAACGCCCGCCATATTCCACGGTTTGCTTACTTCAAGCGGCCCCATAAACATTTCGTATAAACGAAGCGAATCGGCTCCGAATTCTTTGATAATATCATCGGGGTTAATAACATTACCTCGGCTCTTGCTCATTTTTTGATTATCTTCCCCAAGAATCATTCCCTGATTTACAAGCCGCTGGAAAGGTTCAACCGTGTTTACAAGCCCGATGTCGTATAGCACCTTATGCCAGAAACGGCTGTATAAAAGATGAAGCACAGCGTGCTCTACTCCGCCGACATAAAGATCGACGGGAAGCCAGTAATCTATTTTATCCCTTGCGGCAAAAGCTTTATCGTTTTTAGGATCGAGGTAGCGGATGTAGTACCAGCATGAACCTGCCCATTGAGGCATCGTGTTTGTTTCGCGTTTTGCCTTTGCGCCGCACTTCGGACAAGTTGTGTTAACCCATTCATCAATTCCGGCGAGCGGTGATTCTCCCGTGCCTGTAGGCGCGTAAGATTTTACATTCGGCAGTCTTAGCGGCAGATCGTTTTCGGTCAGCGGAACTATACCGCATGCGTCACAATGCACAACAGGAATCGGCTCACCCCAATATCTCTGGCGCGAGAAAATCCAATCCCTCAGTTTGTAATTAACGGCGCGCTTGCCTATGCCTTTTTCTTCAAGCCAATCGGTCATGCGCTTTTTCGCGTCCTCCGTACTCAAACCGTTGAGAAGCCCTGAGTTTACCGAGTAGCCGTCCGCTGCAGTACATTCCGGCGGCTCGCGCTCAAACTCTTTTTTTGCGGAAAATTCTTCCTTGCTTGCCACAACCTGGATAATCGGCAAATTAAACGCCTTAGCAAAATCCCAGTCGCGCTCATCATGAGCGGGAACCGCCATAATCGCGCCTGTGCCGTAAGAAATTAAAACATAGTCTGCAATCCAGATTGGTATTTTTTGATCGTTTACAGGGTTGATCGCGTACGCGCCGCAGAAAACGCCGGTTTTTTCTTTCGCAAGATCCGTGCGCTCAAGATCGCTCTTTCTTGCGGCAGCTTCGATGTACGCGCAGACAGCCATTTTTTGATCCGCAGTTGTAATTTTTTCTACAAGCGGATGCTCAGGCGACAGAACCATGTATGTTGCGCCGAAAAGAGTATCGGGACGAGTCGTGTATATTTCCAGCGAATCAGAATGACCGTCAACTTTGAAGATCGCATTCGCTCCTTCGCTGCGGCCGATCCAGTTGCGCTGCATGAGTTTAACAGGTTCGGGCCAATCGAGAGTTTCAAGGTCGGCGAGAAGACGTTCAGCGTAGGCGGTTATTTTGAGTATCCACTGACGTATTCGTTTGCGCGTTGTTTTTTCTCCGCAGCGTTCGCATTGACCATCTTTTACTTCTTCGTTGGCAAGACCTGTCTTGCAGGAAGGGCACCAGTTAATCGGGCTTTCCGCTTCGTAGGCAAGACCCTTATTAAAAAGTTTAAGGAAAATCCATTGTGTCCAGCGGTAATAGTCTTGTGCAGAGGTATCAACCTCGCGATCCCAATCATAAGAAAAACCAAGCGCTTTTATCTGAGAGCGGAACCTGTCAATATTAGCTGCCGTAGTTACAGCAGGGTGAGTGCCGGTTTGTATTGCGTAATTTTCCGCAGGCAGACCGTAGGCGTCAAAACCCATGGGGTGCAGCACATTGTAACCGTTTAAACGAAGGAAACGGCAATAAATGTCTGTAGCCGTATAGCCTTCCGGGTGGCCGACATGAAGCCCCTGCCCTGACGGATAAGGAAACATGTCAAGGACATAGCGGCGCTTGTCCTTTGGAATCGAAGGATCTTCCGCAGCTTTAAATGTTTTGTTTTTCTCCCAATATTCCTGCCATTTGGGTTCAATTGTTTCAAAAGGATATTTTGCCATGATAACGGAATTATAGAGGATTTTACATAAAATGAAAACAACTTGACCTAAAATTAATTCCATGTGAAAATACTCGTATGAATTACTTTTTTGCACAAGCAATAAGCGAGATATGTGAACATTCACTTATTTGTCCGGATCGTCCTTTACGCTGTTTAATAATTATGAATCCGGTCGCCGGCGGTTTTTATATAAAATCCAAGTGGGAAGCTCATACTAAGACATTGGATAGGTATAAAGAAAAAGCCAGAGAAAATCCAAGAAGGCAATTGTATAAAAATATTATCGTCAGCATTACAGAAGGCAAAGGTTCCGCAAGCGAGATTACAAAAGGATTTGTTGAAAGATCGATAAAAGATCCAATTCCGTTTTATTTGATTATCAGCGGAGGCGGCGACGGAACTCACAGAGAAGTAATGAACTCCATTTTTGATGCGCCTGCCAATGTCCGCAGAACAATGGCAGTGCTCAGGCTTCCAATGGGAACAGGCAACGACGGCGCCGACAGCAATCAATTATCGGACGCGCTGGAACTGCTCCTTAAACCGACTCATATTGAGTTAGCTCCGGCAATACAGCTAAGCCTCAGCAACAAGGGTCCGACAAACTGGAAAGGACCGTTCCTTGCTCATAATATTTGCTCTGTCGGACTTGACGCCTATGTTACGCATATGACCAACACAATGAAAGGAAAAGTCGCGGGCGATACGTACAAGTTCTGGGTAGATATGGCAACTCTTTCATATCATAAAAAATACAAGGTAGATTTTTTTGACGTAAAAGGATTTGAAAAAGACAAAAAAGAAATTATTTCTTTTAGTGAAAAACTTCTGCTGCTGGCGATGGGCGTAACAGGCGGCAGGACATACGGTTCTCAGCAGCATATACTTCCGGATGCCAGAAATGCCTGCGGGATAAAAAATATGGGCCTTTTGGGTAAATTAATAATTAAGGGACAGGTAAAAAAAGGCGCGCATATAAAAAACCGCAACGCGATTATTTTTAACGCGCACCGCATTGAGTTTACATGCAAGCATGAAATACTCGCGCAAATGGACGGAGAAACGGTTCTTCTGCAGCCGGAAGATTTTCCCGCTGTTATGGAGCTTACAGAAGCGAAGATTCCGCTGTTAAAACTGGAACAGAACCAGGACAAGAAATAAATAAAAAATAACTACAAATTAAAAAATATCTATTGACAAACCAGATAATGCGTGACAAAATTCTATCGCTTATGTAGCTTAAGGGGGAAATATGGCTGCGACAGGCAAGAAAAAGAAAAAAATACCGCCAATCGATCAAGAATTCCTTGATAAGATGGAAAATTCTCTTATGGCCTTAAAAGCCGAAATTGTTGACAATTTAATATCCAGCAATGAGGACTTTAAGGAAATAATGGACGGGATGGAACCCAAAGATCTTGCCGATATCGCGTCTGATGACACAGATCGTAAAATGATCGAAGCTATAGGCGCGCAGGAATTAAAACGTCTTAAACTGATTGAATCAGCCATTACACGAATAAAACAAGGCAAGTACGGCCACTGTATAAAATGCGGAAAGAGGATCCCTCAGGATCGTCTAATTGCAATTCCCTACGCTCTTATGTGCATTGATTGCAAGTCGGAAGAAGAAAGGCGCAACCGATAAATTGCCATGTCAAAAAAAGTAATTGTATTATTAGCCGATGGCTTTGAAGATGTCGAAGCGGTGACGCCTATTGATTATCTGCGCCGCGCCGGAATAGAAGTAACAACAGTTTCGATCTCGCGGAACCTGACTGTTACAAGCAAGTGGGGCGGAATAAAACTAACCGCAGACACAACTCTCGAACAGATATCAGGACATGCGGACTGGGACGCGGTAATTATACCGGGCGGAATGCCCGGCGCGGCGAATCTGGCATCTTCGCAAGCTGCGGGCAATCTGGTAAAAGAGATCGCTGCCGCCGGAAAAATTGCCGCCGCAATCTGCGCTTCTCCTGTGCTGGTTCTGGCTCCTCTGGGACTTATTTCAGGTAAAAAATTTACATGCTATCCCGGAATGGAAAAACAAATTGCAGATGCGTCATGGCAAGATGATCGCGTAGTCGTTGACGGCAATATTATTACAAGCCGCGCGGCGGGAACCACAGGCGAATGGGCAATCGCAATTATTGAAAACCTTCTGGATAAAGCTTCCGCGCAAAAAATAGCGGAAACAGTTTTACTTTAAAACAGATAATCCTTACTCTTTTTCAAACCTGACAGAAAGAATATTGCCGGCAGGCATTTTAACCAGCGCGTATCTTTTATTATCGCTTAGAACAACTTCTTGATCTCCTGCTTTTGTAATTGACGTCGATCTGATGGCTTTTGCGCTCGCGGCGGTAAAATTACCCGGCAGGTTAATTCTGACAACGCCGAGATCCATGCCGCCGCTTCCGCTTGTATTTGTAGGAGTAAATAAAATAATGCTGATTTCATCGCCATCCGGCGACATAAACGCCGTAGCTCTTGCAGACACGCTGTCTTCATAATAGTAAACATTATTAAAATTACTGCCGGCAGAAACGGAGACTCCTCCGGCTGTTTTCCCGGAAACTGTTACGCCTATTCTGTCTTTTTCTTTGGCGTATTTCGCATAATGAGACAGGGCATAACCGCGCGGCAATACGGCTCCTGAACTTGAGCCGTATTCGCCGTCTCCCAGTAAACTGTAAAACCGTTTTGAATACCACCAGATATACGCGCTTTCGTCATTTAAACGTATGCTTAAATCTACTGTATTTAAAAACTTCCATACATAGTTCCATGTGTAATCATTCTTATACGAAGAAGCGTTTCCGCTGTTTTTATTGAATTCGGTCATCCATACTTCTTTTGGGTCAGTTGCATGATCCAAAGCTTTTGCGTAGCGCACCTGCTGATTGCCGTATATATGACGGCCGATTAAATTAATTGCCTCTCTTGATACAGGATCATCAAGCGCGGCATTGTTAATATTCGGGTGGTTGGCGGATTCGCCTGTCATAATCTTTACAGGATAAACAGCTTTGCCGCCGCCGCGTCCTGATGTGCCGTTTGTAAAACGCCCGACTTCCTTATGAAAATCGCGCATTTGTTCAGGCGACCATAAACAGCCGTCGTAATCTGTTTGATAATTCGGCTCATTTTGAATAGAAATTGCGTAAACAGGCGCTCCATTGCCGGACATATACTGCGCGAAAGATTTTAAATAATTCGCGTAATTCTGGTAATTCTCAGGTTTTAGATGAACGCCTCTGCCGCCATTAATAGAATTATTGCTTTTCCACGCGGCGGGAGGACTCCACGGTGACGCCAAAACATAACCGTTATATTTATTAACAATTTTTACAGCCGCTATATAATTATTATGAACAGAATTCATGGAGGTGCTAATATTTGTGCTTCCCGGCGGGATCATTATGCGAAACATATTATAGCCTAACTTATTGGGATCGAACATTGTCTCATATTCTGATATTGAAATTTTCGGAGAAGTCCAGGCGGAATCCATACCGCCGAAACCGCGCACATATTGGTATTTTGTGTTTGAATCAATCGTTATCGTCAGATTGGGACTTCCAATATTTTCAATATTAAAGGCAGCGTCAGGAATGTTTTCTTCCGGCTCCGGGCAGGAAATAAAAATAAAAACCGGAATAATTAATACGAGAATTATTGAAAAAACGCCGGATATAATCTTCTTTATTTTCATAAGATCTCCTTAAATTAATGTAAGCTAATACATTCTAAATATCAAGCGTTACTTCTGCAATATTTTTGCAAATGTTTTTAATTTCTGGCTTTTTATACAGGTACCCGGCACTTCAAGAATTTCACGCGCGACTTTATTGCCAAGCGAAGCGCATTCGGAGATTGATTTATCGCGTATCCATGCGGAAATAAAAGCCGCGCAAAACGCATCTCCGGCACCGACACTGTTACGCGGAACAATTGTAAATGTTTCTTCCCGGTAGATATTACCGCCGGCTATTATTACAGCTCCCCTGCCTCCCATCTTTATGACAATAATCGGGTATATCTCCCCTTCTGTGATAACCTTGAGCGTCGGACAAATATCGCGCATTATCGCCGTTTCTTTTTCTTTCTCCGATGCGTTGAGATCGTATTCAAAACCTTTTCTGATTTCATGATGAAAAGCGAGAGCTTCATCGGCGTTCATAAAAATAAAAAGAGGAAAGCTGCGGCTGTACGTTAAAATTTCTTCCGCTTTGCTTCGCGCCTGCATGACCGAAGCCGCGTCCAACGCAACGGGAATTCCACGCTTGCTCGCAAGTTTTAAAATATGCTGCACAAGCGGGCGGCGGTCGAGAATGTAACCGTCAAGCGCGATAACTTCGGCGCTGCCGATAAGTTCTTCGCCGATATGCGATTCATTCAGATCCAGCGCCGCGCCGGGACTTGCGGCAAAACGCAAATCTCTGCCGGTGTTGCATGCAAAGCACAACCCTGTCTTTTCGTTAGATTTTATAAGCATGGCGTTTACGCCAGCTCCTGTCAGCTCTTCTTCGAATGCCGCGGCAAGCCCGTCATTTCCTGTGCATCCTGTAAAAACGGTTTCCATTCCAAGCATGGCGGCAATCTTCGCCACATTTGCCGCTCCGCCGCCCGAACTTTTTACCGCTCTTTCAAAATCAACACTTGGCTCGCGAATTAATTTCTCAGCTTTATCGCGGTCTATATGCTGAACCGGCTCTCTAATGCCGTATTTCGAGATGAGAAGATGGTCAATATCTATAAATACATCGATAATTGGATTACCGATGCATAGGAGTTCTGTTTTTTTCAAGCCTATTTATCCTCTATAATTAATATATTTGCATAAAGTGGATATTATTGGCTAGGGGGCTTTAAGGCGCTGTTATATTTTAAAAATACATAGTTAGCCGGCAAATGAAAAAATAATAATTACAACGAATACTTAATTACTTTATCAAACATGTAGTAACAAGGTTCTCTGTCAGAAACATATAAAACCACTAAAGCCGCAGAAGACGGATTAGGAGTACTAAAAGCACATGCTTGTAAATTCATTCGATGTTTATGTATTTTAATATTTAATCCCTTTATATTATTTAATTTGACACCATATTTATTAGCGTAATATGCCTTTAAATTACTCTTAAACACAAGCTTGGAACCGTAATCGTCATTATAAAACATTACAGCGCACACATCTTCATGGTATTTTTGATTATTTACTTTATAACTAGCGGAAATATCAAATTCATGTAACCCTTTGCCGCGGTTTAAATCGAGTATTAATTTACAATGAAGTATTTCATTATTCATTAACGTAAAACTATCAGAATGTAAAAGATATGGAGTTATATCAATAGGGATGCCGCCTTCCAATGAAGAAGTTCTTCGGGTAAGACGTTCTTCTGCTTTGTTGTCGAATGGTCTATAGCTAGGACGAAATGTAACATCACCCCTTGCTTGTTCATTGATCGCAGCCTTTCTACCAATTTTTTCTTCTAACTCAGCCTTTTCTTTCGCCTCTCTAGTAGCTACTGCTCCAGATGCCGCAGCTTCTAATAAAAAAAGGAATGTGTAACAATTTGTAAACATTCCCGCGAAAAATATAACGGAAAAAACATAACGATTGATTTTAACGTTTTCTTTATAATCTCTCGATTCCTACCCATAATATTATAAACTACCTCTTTCTAATATAATTTTTTAAATTATCATGTTGTATATATGGAAAATACAATTAAGAAAAAGTATACTTTTAAGGTAATAAAAGTAATTTTATCTCGGCTTAGCCAAAATCCCTTCAAGTTCAAGTTTCTTTTATAGAAAACGGTGCACTATGTATAATATGCCTGTGCGTTATAACCCACCCTTGACAATTTAAATAAACCGCTTTAAACTGCCTTTTGTATATTTCAAAGGAAGAGGGGTGCGTGTTTCTTAAAAACAACAGGAACGCAAATCCTCCGCTATCCCGTAACTGTAATTGGGAAGATTTTGCCGAAAAACGCGAGTTTTA
>WQRN01000017.1 GCA_009786715.1 Treponema sp. | reverse complement strand
GCGTCATAATTCCATGATAACCAGAGATTACGGGCAATCTCTTCCAAAGGCTTCAACACCGGGGGAAGCTTTGGCTTAACTGTATATGTAGATATGTTCATATGTTAAGTTTATGGGGGAATTTGATAGCTGTCAACTGAAAATATGTAATAAATTGAGTCTTATTTAGCCGATTTTAATGCTCATCCTACCGGCAACCTTGTAAATCTTCGATAAAAACACAATTACACACCATTTTTACAGCATTTCAGAGAGCGATATTATATGTTATTTCCCATTAATTATGTATTAATACGATATTTTTTCAAAAAAAGCTATATTAATTCCAGCCATAATAAATATAAAAGCCTCTCATAATTCCAATACATTATTAAACGCTCTGTGGCAAAAATAATAATTTCGACCAATTTAAGAAAATTATTATAATATTTTAACAGTTGACAAATTTAAATACCCATAGCTAAAATATTTTAACAAATAAATACGGAGGTTTTTTATGATTTTTTTGAAGAGAATATTTTTACCAATTTTGATGGTACTGTTGCTAAGCATTGGGGCAATTAGCTGCGACCCCCCCGAAGAAGGCGGCGGAGATGAGGATTCTTCCTTCCCATCGGATTTTCCTGATACTTTAATTGAAACACTTGAAGACAAGGGAATACCAAGTTTTATTGGCCCTGAAAATTTGGAGTATAGCGGATCTTTAGTAACTGGCGGAAATATTTTTATATCTTGGGAAGACGCAACTGAAGATCATTTTAATGCGTACGCATTAGCATGGGAGAGTGAAAGTGCAAGAACTGTTGCAATGACTGATAAATATAAAGTTATCACAGATAAGTTTGATGCTTTAAGTTATGCAGTTATTTCATTTTATGAAACAGCAGGCACTGATGTAGATGGCTTATTTCCAATAAATGCAAATAGTATTATTTTTTATGGACAAGTCCAATAGTGTTATAATTTTAGAGGTTACGATCTGACAGTAACCTCTATTTTTATATGTTATAACAAATTTTTAATGTTATAACAAAAAATATTTTTCAAGGAGAAAGAGATGAAGAAAATTGTTTTAGTTTTTGTGTTACTTTTTGCAGTAACAGGCGCGGCGCAGTTGTTTGCACAAGCCGCTGATTTCAGTACATTACCATCAGGTAGTTGGCTGGACACCACCTATAATGGCACTTGGACATTCTCATCAAGCGGAATTACAATCAAATGCAATGCCACAGGCGCATCTAACACTTTTACAACAAGAAACATACAAGACTTAAAGGCGGTAAGGAGCGGCGCTTCGGCTGGTATCAGCTTTGCAAGCTCAACATTCGGTAAAACATATAGTTTTTTCCCAAATGTTGACGGTTCAATAACACTGGTGATTGATAGAACAGGTCAGACTCAGTACAGTATTAAAATGAATAAACAATAAATTATCAGTTGGTGTCAGTCACCTACGCTACTAATAGCGTGGTAAAATCATTATGAGACGCTATATACAGCGTAGGTGACTGACACCTTATTTTTTTATACCAGTTTTCTTATCTATAACTTCGTCTAAAAAGGTAATAAATTTTTTATATCCTTCCGATTTTTCATCAAATGTGGGTTTGTCCACGATTAAATCTTTCATTATTACGAGCAATTGCGTCTGCATACTATTCATTTCATTAACGTTGCATAGATTTATTATTGTATGATATTTAATTGTCATAATTTTTTTATTAGTTTTTTCTAAAAGCGCCTGTAATATACTTGTATAGCGTCCAAGGTTGTTCTCTATCTTTATTTTAATAGCGGGTATTAAAACCTCATTTTCTCCATAACTGTTAATACTTGCAATGTATGGGAATGATTTAGATAAATCTTCCATCAGTTTAACAGTGCTTTGCCGGGTTAACACTTCAATAAGTTTAATATTGGAATCGGCAGGTAAATAATATTTTTTATTTATTTCAGCTATTTTCATGTGAAGGTCTTTGAAGCTTGTATACGTTATCATTACTTACACCTTTCCGCTGTCTTAAAATAATAAACAATTTAATAATTTTCTATGTACTCAATAATTTTTTCAAAATTTTCTTTTTTTTGCTCAATTGAAATGTCATCGCCCATAGTTCTTACACTTTGAATCTGTGAGGATAATTGTGATTTTACTATATCCTGCTCCTTTTTACGAAGCCGTTTTAATAATACATTTAATTTTTCATTGATTATCCTTAAATAAGTGTCATATAAAAGCTCCTCAAGATGCCCAAGGTATCGTTCTAACTGTCTTGTAATTTTGGTTCTAGAATCATCATTTAGAACACCGTTTTCGCGGTTAAAATATTCAAGAGCTTTCTCAAGATGAGAATGAGCGTCACGCATCGCTATCATATATATAACGGAAATTTCTTTATTACTTTCTTCCAGATACAATATATTACAGGCGGCGGGAGTATAATAAACTTTATTTATATAGCTTACTTTATCAAGAATATCTTGAAGATTCTGATAATCATCCAGCCTTAAGACGTCACTCACAGCGCCTCTACCGCTTTCAGAAATTTATCATTACTAGGTGTTTCTGTAAATTTTATAGCTTCTTTTCTGGTTTTTGGCTTTTTTCCCAAAAGCTGATAACCAAACCCAACGCCGGTATAATTATAGCGACTGGTATTCATTTCCTCTTGTATTTCCGTTAGAGTCTTTTCTTCGAGTTTCTTGCTAATTTCTTTTATTCTGGTTTTATAATTAGCCATAATTTTCTTTTAACCATCCCTTCCTCAAATTTTAACCCTAGGCACAACGTGCCCTTGATACCTATCCTTATACAATTAAGCAGTCGTCATTACCATCTTTGCGCGTCCGCACTTTAAAAATACTCGAGGCTTTTTTATTGGCTTTATTAACACAAAGACCCGCTCTAACCGTCCCGTTAGAGCAAATTTTCGAGAAAAAACGCAGGAATTCGCCTTTTTCCATTTTTGAGGCGTCAGTTTATCCTTGACTCGACGCTCCCCCATTTATTTACCGTAAGTAAACCGGTAAAATATCCATGTTCTTAGCCATTGCTCCTCAACGACTACTCTCTTTTGCCCAAAATACAGGGGGCTTCATACAGAGACAACCTTGGGCATTATACCCCCAAGGTACCAAAGATTTTTCGTCCCCCCTCCCGTTCTGAAAAATCTTAACTTTACTGTACGGTCGTGCCTTCGTATCGCGGTCAATAGTTATTTTTAAAATAATGAAGAATTCTATCATTTTGCACAAAAACAGTCAAGCTGTTTTTTCATATATGCATATAATATATTATACACATATTATACATTTATTTCCAGATTCATCGCATCCTTTTACTATTTTTGAACCCTTATAGTCAATTATCGGAAACTATAATCTTTGCTTAATACTGTACTAAAAGCCGATAATACCCTATCTTAGCGGTAATGTTCCCGGCAGTTCCAGTTTTAATGTTTCGCCGCTGAAAATCGGAATCCCGAAATCACAGGATATATTCAATAAACTGGAGACCTCTCTCGCCGTTACAAGCGACGCGAAACTTCGAAGCAGATCCGCGTAGGTAACTACAAGGCGGAAATTTAGAGGCGTTACGGCGGACGGCGCAAGAGGAGCCTCGCTTTCCACAACACCCTTGATGAACGAGTTCCGGTTCAGCGAATAATCATAATTGATTTTCGGCGACGGAAGTTCAAATACATTCGGGTTTTCAATGTCGATGGAGACAAGCAGTTCCGCTCTTGTTGCGTCTCGTTTGTCCAGAGTTATGGCTGGCTTGCTGAAACGAGGAAGCTGCGGAAGGGGAAGCGCTCCTTCATAATCAAAATTAAAAACTTTTTCGCCGATTACAGGAAAATTAAAGCTAACAGCAAGGGCGACTTTGTAGCCAACATCCTTACTCCCCTTCAGTGATTTAAAAGCGTTTAAAACTTGCAGATAATCAAGGCTCACGGGCACTTCAATAACACTCGTGTTACGCGCCCTGACACGGCTGCCGCTTGATAGAGTTCCGTTCAAAAAAGAATTGGAATTGATGAATACCCGCCAGTCGGTTTGCGGGAAGGGAAGTTCGAAAGAGTTGACGTTCTGCACCGCAACTTTACAGAGCAGATTCGCGCTGTTAAAGGTGATATTTGTAAGATCCACAGATTGAAGAGAAACATTCGGCTCTTGAAACGCGGCCATCAGTGTTTCACACGTTGTGAACGTAAAAACGGCGTAAACGGCGATTATTAAAAATAAAAACTTTTTCATAATCTACTTTATGTCGTTTTCAGCGGCAGGTCAAGAGAAAATTTGCAAAACCGCCGCCCCGTAAGCGTTTAAAACCAACTCATGCCCGTCTTTGGCAAAAAGCGATGAAACATCTTCATTTGTAATCAGCACATTAGCGTTTATAAAGCGTTCGGGCAGAGATATTACTCTTTCTTTATGCGAAAAATTACAAGCTATAAACAGTTCCTCCGCGCGCAGGTAGATAAATAAATCGGGGTCATCGGGCTGTAATAGTGTAAAATTTCCAGCAGTGATGACATCGCAAGTTTTACGCAGCCGGATTAATTTTTGATAAAACTTGAAAACTGAATCTTCACGGCGGATTTGCTCTTCTGCGTTGATTTCGCGGTAATTGGGGTTTATCATAATCCACGGTTCGCAATGTGAACCTGGTTCACAGGATGAAAAACCCGCGTTGGCTTCGCCGTTCCAGTGCATTGGAGTACGCGAATTGTCGCGGCTTTTAAGGCTCATATAACGGAGCATGTCTTCTTTCGCAATTTGTTTTTTCTCAAGCACAAGGGTATTGTACGCATTGATACTTTCCAAATCGCGGTAATCGCTGATTTCTTTGAATGGACAGTTTGTCATTCCAAGTTCTTCACCCTGATAAATGAAGGGTGTGCCTTGCATAAAATGAAGACAGGCGGCAAGCATTTTTGCGGACTTCTCGCGGAACTCGCCGCTGCAGCCGAGGCGGGATACTATGCGCGGCTGGTCGTGGTTACACCAATAAAGGCTGTTCCATGCGCGGTTATAAAGTTTGTATTGCCAGCGGGCAAGAACTTCTTTTAATTCTGTTAAAATGATTTTTCGATCGTTCCATTTGAAAGTTTCTCCGCCGTCCAGTTCGACCGTCTCAAATTGAAACACCATATCAAGTTCGCTGCCGTCCGCGTTAGCATATTGAATAGCTCCGTCTGCCGTAACGCCGCCGGTTTCACCGACTGTCATCACATCGTACTTCGACAGAACTTCGTTTCGCATCTCTTTTAAAAATTTATGAACGCGCGGACCGTTGGGAATGATCTTCTTTATATCGCCGTCAGAAAAATCCTCAGGCTTGGATATAAAACTGATTGCGTCTAAACGAAAGCCGTCGACTCCCTTGTCCAGCCACCAGCGCATCATGTTGTAAATCTCTTTTCGTAGATCAGGATTTTCCCAGTTTAAATCGGGCTGATGAGGAGAAAAACAATTTAAATAATACTGATCTGTCGCCTCATCTTTTGTCCATGCCGATCCGCCGAACCACGCGATCCAGTCATTGGGAGGGCCGCCGTTTTTGCCGTCCCGCCAGCAGTAGTAACCGCGTTTGGGATTATCCTTGCTTGAACGGCTTTCCAAAAACCACGGGTGTTCGTTCGATGAATGGTTAACGACTAAATCCATAACGATTTTTAAACCCATGCCGTGCGCTTTTTCAAGCAGGTTGTTAAAATCATCCATCGTTCCGAACTCAGGATTAATCGCCTTATAATCGCTGATATCGTAGCCGTTATCACGCATCGGGCTTTTGTAAAGCGGAGATATCCAGATTACATCGATGCCCAGCTCTTTTAGGTAGCCGAGCTTCGATGCAATTCCGTTAATGTCGCCGATCCCGTCTCCGTTTGAATCGCAAAAACTGCGCGGATAAATCTGGTATACCGACGTCTTTTTCCACCAATCGCTTTTCACTATCTATCCCTTAACAGCTCCGTCCACAATTCCTTTAATAATGTGTTTTTGCAAAATTAAGAACATAACGACAACAGGCAGCATTGTAAGTAAAGTCGCGGTAAGAATCAAATCCCATTTTTTAACAAATGAGCCTACAAAACTGGCTACCGCAAGCGGCAGCGTCTGCACATCGTTTCCGGAGCCAAGAACCATCAAAGGCAGAAGGTAGTCGTTCCAAATCCATATGCTGTTTAGAATCACAATGGTTACGGTAATGGGCGTAAGTATCGGAAAAACAATTTTAAAGAACACGGCAGGTTTTGTGCAGCCATCGATAGTTGCCGCTTCTTCAAGTTCAAGCGGAACGGATTTTATAAAACCGTGATACAGAAAAATCGAGAGAGACGAGCCGAAACCGATGTAAGCCAAAATTATTCCCGGATAATTTTGAAGCAGACGGAACTGCGTTTGAAAAAGACCGAGTTTAACTTCCAGCAGGTGAAGCCACGATAATAACGGGAACATAACCACCTGAAACGGTATAACCATTGCCGCGACAAAAACCATGAAAATCACGTTTGAAAGAACTGTTTTTGTCCTCACCAAAACCCATGCCGCCATCGAAGAGAACAGAACAAGCAAAGCGACAGAGGTTACCGTTATTAAAATAGAAGAAACAAACGAGGAGCCGTAACGAACATTGGGGCTTTCCATTACAGTTTTTATATTGATAAATAACTGCGAAAAATCCTTTGGGAACGAAAGCGGGTTCATAATAATCTGAAGCGATGGTTTGGATGAATTAATTAATACCAGCGCGAAGGGAAGCATATAAATCAGGAATAATAAAATTGCAACGGCTTCTAAAATATAATATTTTTTAGCTTTCATCACATTTCTATCTCCCTCTTTTTGTTAGCGCGCACTTGTATAAGCGAAATGGCGGCAAGCACAACGAAGAAGATAATTGCCTTGGATTGACCCTGCGCAAGCTGACGGTACGCAAAAGCGGTTTGGTAGATATTCAATGCAAGGAATTCATTTGTCATTATCGCCCTGTCCATGAACATGCCGGAAGGGCCTCCGGCTGTAAGAGCGAAGTTTACATCGAACTGTTTAAACGAATTAACAAGCGTAAGGAACATTGAAACGGTAAACGCCGGCGCGACAAGCGGGAAAACAATGTGTTTAAGGCGCTGACCGTAATTTACGCCGTCAATCTCGGCAGCCTCAATTAACGAATCGGGGATGCCTTGAATTGAAGCGACATAGATCATCATTATGTAGCCTGCGTACTGCCATGTGCCGACAATAACAATTGCGAGAAGAGCCATATATCTGTTTGCGAGGAACAGGTTATCTTTCAGCCATAAAAATCCAATCGCTTCGCCGAGCGATGGAATGGCATTGTTAAAAATAAACTGCCAGATATAGCCGAGTATAAGGCCGCCGATTAAGTTGGGAAGAAAGAAACCCGCGCGGTAAATGCCGTTTAATTTCAATTTACCCGTAACAAGCAGAGCCATAAAAAACGCGCAGACGTTCAGCACGATAATATTCATTACGGCATAGGCGACAGTCACTAAAAATGAATGAAGGAATGTAATGTCCGCAAAAACGGCAAAATAATTTTTAAGCCCCACCCACTTTACTTCGGTTCCGGAAATAGCGTTCCAGTCTGTAAACGAATAATATATTCCCATAATAAAAGGAATAATAATAACCATTATAAAGGCAAAAACCGAGGGGAACAGAAACAGACAAAACAAAAGATTGCTTCTGAATTTTCCCCCGGGTTTTTTAAAAAGTGTTTTTATCAAATTGGCCTACTTTAAACCGCTTACAGAATTTGTAAATAATCTTACAAACTCCGCGACGCCAATCTGTCCCGATGCCATCTGGTGGAATATCGGTCCGAGAGTATTCATGCCAAAACCGTCCGGCATTTCATTCTGCTGCCATGCGTAAATTTTGCCTTTGTTAGCCCACTCCTGAACAGCTTGAGACAACTGCCCTGAGGGTTTGTAAGTGACGGATTTGAACGCAGGCACCATTCCGGCTTTATTAACCATGTAGTCATGCCCTTCCGGCGTGCTTGCCATCGCGATTAGGAATTTTTTAGCTTCTTCAATATTTTTAGATTTCGCGTTAATCAGATACCACGACGGAGCGCCGACAAAAATACCGTCTGTGTTTTCATCCAGATACGCGTGAGGAACGTAACCCATTTCAAATGTTATACCCAGGTCCTGGAAAGTCGGATCCGTCCAATTGCCCTGATGAATAAAAACAGTTTTTCCGATTGCGTAATCGCCGAGCTGCTGATCATAACCGCCTGTAAGCAGAGTGTTTCTATTTGAGTATCTGAAAAGCAGGTTATAGTATTCGGCGAATTTTGTAAGACGCGCGTTATCAACCTGACCGTTCAGCATCATGTCTATAATTCTTGTTGAGTGGTTATACGGCAGACCAAGAGTAAGGTAGGCGTTTACGCCGTGAAGCCCCGTAACCCATGTCATTCCGGGACCCGCAACCATTGATACAACAGCGTCGATACCCAGCTGGCTTTTCATTGAATCAATTCTTTCAAAAGCCGCTTTAATTGCCGCCGCGTTTGTCAGAGTATCAGGATTGACGCCCGTTCTTGCAAGAAGCGCTTTGTTATAACCCAGACCCCATCCTTCGACAGCGACGGGGAAACCAATGATATTGCCGTCAGCAGGATCGACATAAGCTACATCGGTATCTTTAACCCACGGCTCATTTGAAAGGTCTGCGATTCTGCCCGAACGCTTTGCGTCTTCGTATCCGGCCTTGCCCTCAATTACAAAAATTTCAGGTTCGGTGCCGGAATTAAACATCGCCGCAATGTTCGGCGCATAAGGAGTTTCGCCGCCGAAACTCCTTACAACAACTTTAATGCCCGATTGTTTTTCATATACAGCCGCATAACCTTTCAATGCCGCGTCAATTTCAATCTTATTACTGATAAGAGTAATTTCCGAGCCGCTTTGCGTCCTTATACACGACGAAAAAACGGCTGCAATCATCAATATTGAGATTGCAATAATAATAGTTCTTTTCATAGTTCTTTCCATCCTTAAAAACAAAATATGTATAAGGATAAACCGCTATGTTGAAAGCTGTCAAACTAAATCAAACACAATATATAATAATATAATATAATAAATAAGAATAAACTCATAAACAAGTAATTTTGTTACAAGCGACAATTAAGCGACATACGACTCCAATCTTTCCGCTCTTATCGGATTACGAAGCCTCATTAACGCTTTTTCTTCTATCTGGCGGATACGCTCTTTGCTCAGATTGTAACGCGCGCCTATTTCATTCAAAGACATCGCCTGCCTTCCAAGGCCGTAATGGCAGCGGATAATATCGGCTTCATCGTCATCCAGAGTATCAAGAACATTATCAATATCGGTTTTCATCAAACTATGCTCTGCGTATTTTTCGGGAGTTACATACATATCATCTTCGATAAATTCTTTTAACGGAACATCCCTGTCGCTTACGGGATTATCAAGTGAAAGTATTTCTCTCGAAATATTTATGATGTCAGAAACGCGGGATTTTTCCATGCTTAAAATATCCGCAATTTCCTTAACCTCATCGTCATGTGACATTTGTTTTTCCACCATTTTTCCCGCTTTTTCAATTTTAACAAGATCGGCGGCGCGGTTTACGGGAAGCCGGATCATTCTGGACTTCTCGCATAAAGCGCTCATGATTGCCTGGCGAATCCACCAGACCGCGTATGAAATAAAATGGTATCCTTTATTGACATCAAAGCGATCCGCCGCGTTGATAAGTCCAATATTGCCTTCGCTTATGAGGTCATCGAGAGGTAAACCGAGACCTTGATATTTTTTTGCTACCGTAATAACAAAACGCAGATTGGCATTAACAAGCTTTTCTCTCGCTTTTTTGCTGCCAGCCGCTGCCATTCGGGCAGTTGTTTCCTCTTCTTCCCTGGTTAACATGGGAATGCAATTTATTTCGCTCAGGTAAATTGCGAGGTTATCTTTTGATTCTTTGGTTCTTCCCTTTTCTGTCATATTTTCCACCTTTTATAACTAATTAATAGCAAGAATCGTGCCAAGTTAATTTTTTAGTAAAATTGGAGGTTTTCGGGTATTATATGCAGATTTATGCAAATATATTTCACTCTATCAGGAGAAAAAGATACAAGGTCAAAAATGCGCCAATTTACTGTGTCATTTTGATACAGTAAACATATGATCTTGATTATTGTGAAAATTTTGAATATGATTACTATAGTCAGGATATTTGTTTTAAAGGCAGGTTAGCTATTATGAATTCTACTCCCGAACTGGTTGTGGATGAAGAAAAAATTAAAAAAGCCATACAGTCCGGTCTTCCGCTTACAATAACGACATATACTCTCCCAAAAGAAATTGAAATCTACATAGAACAGGTAACCGATGTTTTTCTAAGACAGATGAATCAAATTAAATTAAAGGATTACATCATTTACTGCATACAAGAACTTGTCGTTAACGCGAAAAAGGCAAATACGAAACGCGTTTATTTTTCGGAACGCGGTTTAAACATAAATAACGACGCTGATTACGAAGCCGGAATGAAAACTTTCAAGCAGGATACCATAAGCAACATAGCGCATTATCTTCAGCTTCAAAAAGAAAAAGGTTATTACATAAAAGTTATTTTACAGGTTAAAAGAAACACGATTCTTGTTGAAATACGCAACAATGTTACGGCGACAAAAAAAGAGCGTCTTCGTATTCAGGATAAAATGGCAAGGTCGAGGCAATACGGCAGTTTGGAAGACGCTCTCGCTCAGGTGCTTGATGATTCCGAAGGCGCGGGGCTTGGGCTTGTAATACTTGTATTGATGCTTAAAAAACTGGGGCTTGACGATGACGCGTTTACAATGAAAACGACAGAAAAATGCACAATCGCAAGCATTCAAATTCCGCTTGATCAGGCGACTGTAAAAGGCATGACCGTTCTTTCCGAGGAAATCGCGCAGAGTATTAACAGTCTGCCCCAGTTCCCGGAAAATATTTTAACGATTCAAAAACTTATTAACGATCCTGATTCCGATATGCCGAAGATCGCAAGACAAATATCGATGGATCCGGCGCTTACCGCAGACCTGTTAAAAATTGTTAACTCCGCGCAGTATATGCTGTCTAAAAAGGTTGATAATATTTCCGACGCCGTAAAAATGATCGGCATTAAGGGAATTAAAAACCTGCTTTACTCATACGGAACGCAGAAAATTCTCGGCGATGATACAATCGACAAAAAGAAACTTTGGGAACATTCGTACAAAACCGCTTTTTACGCTTTCAACCTTGCGAAGAATTTCAAAAACGATCAAAGCCTTTTGGACGATGTTTATGTCGGCGGAATGTTACACGACATGGGAAAAATCATTTTTTCCAATGTGCATCCGGATCTGTTAGCCAGAGTAAAGGGTATCTGTTCCGACAAGAACCTTCCGGCATCCACCTTTGAAGATCTTTCCGCTGGCCTAAATCACGCTGAACTCGGCGCTCTTATCGCCGAAAAATGGAACTTCCCGGACAAGCTCGTCGCGGCGATTCGTTTCCACCACGATCCGGAATCCGCTCCGCTGGACTGCAAAGATTTGGTAGACACGGTATATCTCGCAAACATGTTCTGCGAATACGAGAATAAAAATGTCTCTTACGATCAATTCGATTTGGGACCTCTTGAAAACTTCAGATTCAACAGCCAGAAGCAGGTTGATACTTTAATCGAACGCCTCTCACAAGGCTTCATGAGAGAAGGACAGTTTTAACCTATGTTTCTTAAGCGGCTCTCCATCCTCGGTTTCAAATCTTTTGCGGACCGGACAGATATTGAATTTAACGACGGCATCACTGCTCTTTTGGGTCCTAACGGCTGCGGAAAATCCAATGTTGTGGACGCGGTTAAGTGGGTTTTGGGCGAACACGCGATCAAATCCCTGCGCGCGGAGAAAATGGAAGATGTTATTTTCAGCGGCACAGAATCGCGAAAACCGCTCAATGTAGCTGAAGTCGCGCTGAGTATCGCGAACGAAACCGGCCTTTTGCCGATGGATATGCCGGAGATAGAAATAAAACGAAGGCTCTACAGATCAGGAGAAAGCGAATATTTTATCAACGGCGCGCAGGTGCGGTTAAAAGATATACGCGAGCTTTTTTGGGATACCGGCGTCGGCAAGACCGCCTACTCCGTAATGGAGCAAGGAAAAATCGATCAGATACTTTCTTCCAAACCGGAGGAAAGACGTTATCTTTTCGAGGAAGCAGCCGGCATTACGCGTTACCGTGAACGGGGAGCGGAAGCGGAGCGCAACCTTGCCAAAACCGAAGAAAATGTGCGCCAGGTGGAATTAATATTAAACGAAGTAAGGCGCTCCCACGACAGTTTGAAAGTTCAATCGGAAAAAACGCTGAAATACCGCACGCTGCGCGATGAGATTTTTAATTATGAGCTTGATATTCAATTGCTGCGTTTAAAGCAATTCAGATACGAAAGAGACGAAAAAAATGAAACGCTGAGGCGCAGAGCGGAAGACCGTGACAGAATCCGCGCGGAAATGGAAGCGGAAAATAAAGCGCTGGAAGCGAACATGGACGAAGTAAACTCCATGGAAGCGCGTCTTGTGGAACTGCAAAAAAACATTTACGGCCTTGCGCTGGAAAAAAACGCGAAAGAAAACGAAGTGCGCCTGTTCAATGAACAGCGCAATGAAAATAAAATAAAGATAGGTCAGAACGAAGAGCGCGAAAAGCAGGCGATTCAAAAAATAACAGAATTGAATAATGACGCGTCCGGGCAGGATTCGATCGTACAGGATCTGAAAAAACAATGCGAAAGCATAGAAGAGAATATCCGCTCCTTTGAAGAAAACATTCAACTCTCCGCGGGGCGCATCAGCGAAAACGAAAAAGAATCGAAAAGAGCCGAGGCGGATATTCTTGGCATCGAGAAACAATTACTGGAACATGAAAAAGAACTTGCGAAAATAACAGACGATATTGTCGCCGAGCTTGACGCCGGCTTAACAAAAGCGGGTTACTCCGCGGCAGAACGCAAAAGCGCGGAAGCTGCTTTACATGAAACTCTGAGCAAACTGCGCACGCTTTTATCGGGCAGGGAAGCTTTAATACGCGACCTTGTCTCCGCGGCAGAAAGAACCGGCGGCGTGGATGCCGCGGAAATCGGACGCATAACCGACGCTCTGCTTGCGGGTTTAGTCGAAGCCGCCGCCGGAGCGGATAAAGCTATCGAATTGTTTAACAGCTACCGCGAAGCGTCTCCCGTTTTCATCGACGAGTTCCTGGCTCCTCAGGGAATAATTACCAAAAAACGCGCATTGGATGAACAGATACGGGCTTCCAAAAGCGGCATCGAAGAGAGACGGCTGCGGATCAAAACTTTACATGAAGATAATGTCAGCTTGATGGCGAAAATCGACGAATACCGCGCAACTTTGGAAAACATGAAAGTCAACCGCGCGCAGATGAATGCCCGCGCTCAGTCCGCGCAGGAACAGGCAAAACTGATAAGACGCGAACTTTCAGGGCAGGAATCGTTATTAAAAAACATCCGCGACGAACTTTCTCTTTACAGGCAGAGACTTGAGGAAATTGACGGACGTATTGCCTCAGTTCAAACGCTTATCGCGGACATTGAAGAAAAAACAAAGGCATTTTCCGCCGAACTTGAAAAACTGGAAAAAGATATCCGTAAAAGAAATGATAATGTCGCGGGAAAAAAGGTTGTTATCAACAAAAGAATGGCGGAACTCAGCAAGGTTCAGGAAGCGCTGGAAAAAATCCATCTTGAACTTGTGCAGTCCGAGATGGAGATTAAAAACACTCAGGAAAATTTCAGGGAAACCCATTCCAGGGATTTAATGGAATTTGAGGAGCGCATATTCAACATTACCGCTGCTCCCGCCGCGCTGAAAGAAAAACTTGCATCATCGCGCACAAAGATGAAAGAGTTAGGATCTGTAAACTTGATGGCCCCGGAAGAATACGCGGAAACAAAACAACGCTACGATTTCTTAAGCGGACAGATGGCAGACCTTGAAAAAGCGCGTAAAGATCTGGAAGATTTAACAGCGGAAATAAGGCAGGAATCTTCGCAATTATTCCTTGACACATACAACCGCATTAAGAAAAATTTCCACAACATGTTCAGGCGTCTCTTCGGCGGCGGACGCGCGGAACTGCGTCTTTCAGACCCTAACCATGTGCTGGAATCGGGCATTGAAATTCTTGCGCAGCCGCCGGGAAAGAAGCTGGAACATTTAAGCCTGCTCTCGGGCGGCGAATGTTCAATGACAGCCGTCGCGCTTTTATTTGCTACCTATATGGTAAAACCAAGCCCCTTCTGCCTGTTAGACGAAATTGACGCCGCTCTGGACGAACAGAACGTAGGGCGCTTTGTCCATCTCCTTCAGGAGTTCAGCGACACGAGCCAGTTTATTATCATCACGCATAATAAAAAAACAACCACAGGCGCGGGAACGCTATTGGGCGTTACCATGCAGGAATCGGGCGTTACAAAGCTGATAACAGTGCGCTTTAAAAACGGAGAGCTGGATATCGCGGAGGGTTCCCCCCACCAAACAGAACTGTGGGACGCGGACGGCAAATTCGAAGAAGAGGATGTGCCGCCCGAAGAAGGTAGGCAGCTGCCTGAGGGCGTTAATGATCCAAGAAAAGTTAAACCGGAGCAGCTGCGTCCGATAAGATCAAAAAAAGAAATACAATAAAAAAGGCTGCCCTTCGACAGCCTTTCCTTTCTAATTAATTAAAATTATTTTGTCGCCGCTGTAAATCTTGCCTGTCTGGAAGAACTTGTGTCTGTTACATTATGGCTTCTAACAGTTCTTTCCGCGTTGGCTATGCGCGCCGCGGGAGTGGGGTGTGTTTTTCCGAATCCTGAACTTGAAGTTTGAATGGTGCTTAAAATCCTGAGAATATCAATTAAACTCGCGGGATTATATCCGGCGCCCGCCATAAGCGCCATCGCTGTGGTGTCGGCTTCAAATTCCTGAGTCTGCGAATAGCCGCTGCTGACAAGAGTTGAAACAATTTCGCCGACTGATTCTTTCATTACATCTGTTAACTGGCTGACATTCATTCCTACCGCCGTTCCGGCTGCTGACGCTGTTGTAAGAACCGCCTGAGTAATTCTGCTGTTCTTAATCGCTTTGATGCCGTGCTGTAATTGAATGTGAGCTACTTCATGCGCAATTACGCTTGCAAGAGCGTCTTCAGATTTTGCCGCGTTTATAAGCCCGCGTGTAACAAAAACATGTCCGCCGGAAGTCGCGAACGCGTTAATTTCATTGCTGTCCAGGATTGCGACATGATAACCGTTAAAAACATCCGGGCGCGAAGAATTAATTGTTATAGCCGCGCAAATCTTGTTTAAATATGCCGTCAGCGCGGCATTTCCCGTCCATAATTTATAGGAAGACAGAATATTCGCGGCAACCGCTCTTCCAATGTAGTATTCCTGTTCGGGGGTTATTTCTTCCGCCGCAGCGCCAATCGCGCTGGCAGATCTGCTGATTGCGTCGGCGGTGGTTTGATCCACAATACCGACAGCTCCCGCAACCTGCGCGGCAACTGCAAGACCTTGACACGAAAAAATAACGCAGGCAAAAGCAATTACCGCGGCAAGAAAAAATTTAATTTTCATTTTACTCTCCGGTTTTCAGACGGCCTTCATCAAGGAATTTTTTAAGTTCTGTTTCGTTAACAGTTACAGCTTCAACTCTGTCTACATCAGCATAATTTAAATTGCTTTGCTGTTTTTTATATTCCTGCTCAACTTCCTGAGTTAACCCCTTTCCGGCAAGAGCTACTTCCCTTGCTGTAGCCGTACTGCTGGTTCCGGCAACTACCTGTTTTGCGGAGAAATTTCCGGATGATGTCCATCCTGAAAGACTGGGATTCTTGACGCTGCGAACTTCTACATTCTTGCCGTTAATCTGAAGAACCGTAACCTGATCTCCCAGATCCAAAGTTCCTTTAGCCCCGGAGAAAAACCCGGTACCCGATTTCAGCGAAACGCTCTTTATAGACACATATAAAGTGCCGCCGACCCGAACCTGCGCTGCCGCGAGCCCGGTTACAAAAAGCGCTAAACATAAAATAGTTAAAAATCTTTTCATTTCTGTACCTCTTTTAAGGCAAATAACTGCCCTATATTATTTATATCACTTTTCCGTTAAATTATCCACTCCATCGTCCCATATTTTATCATCCGGCGGCGAAGTGATGAATTTTTCGCACCTTTTAAAGTACTTTTTCGCCGCCATATCAGCATCGTTTTTCACGCAAATGGTCTGGAAAATGCTAAGGGCAGCCGAAAATTCCTTGTTTTCGTATAATTTGAACGCCTGCTCCCAGTTTTTTACCATTTCAATAAGCTCAGGCGGCGCTTCTTCAGCAATATCCAAAAGCTCATAAAGGCGCAGCGGCGTATTAATGCCGACAACCCTTACCCTGCTTAAAGGTCTCAGGACAAACTCATTTCCGATATGGGCTCTTGTGTACTCGCTGATTAAAATGCCGCCCGTATCATACTGCTTGTTTACGCCTTCAAGCCGCGCCGCAAGGTTAACCGCGTTCCCCATGATTGTATAGTCCATCTTGTTGGGCGTGCCCATGTTGCCTACGACCATGTCTCCCGTGTTAACGCCGAGCCGCGTAAATATCGGGCTGGGATCATCAACGCTTTTGATTACGCCTTTCTTTGCCATGGCCTGCATTACTCCGGGCGTGATAAGCCCCAATGACAGCGCTTCGCGGTTGATATCCGCTTCCGCTTTTTTCATCTTAATAACCGCTTTGCACGCAAGAGACGCATGATTATCAAAATGAATCGGCGCGCCGAAAAAGGCGATGATCGCGTCGCCTTCGTATTTGTCAATTGTTCCTTGATTATCAAGAACGATATTGCTCATCTTTGTAAGATAGAAGTTAAGCAGCTCTACAAGTTTAGCCGGGTCTCCCAACGCTTCGGAGAAAGTTGAAAACGCGCGGATATCCGTAAAGATGGCAGTCATTTCTCTTTTTTCGCCGCCGAGTTTTAATTGAGAAGGATCGAGGATGAGCTGATCTACAACTTTCGGCGACAGGTACTGCGAGAACGCGGATTTAATAAAGCGTTTCTGACTGCCCTCTGTCGCGTAATTGTAAAGAGTCACAGTCACAAAAGCGGCAAGCGTTCCGGCAAGATATGTTACCATAGGTATCCAAAGGCCGCCGTATTGATAGAAGAAAAAACTGCCCACAACAATCAAAATGAAAGCAATAATCGTGCCCGCAATTGATAATGTAATACGATGTGAAAAAATAGTAAGAAAGACAATTAAAATAACAACCGCAAAAAGAACAAGCAGGTTCGCTCTCTGGCTGCTTTGACGGACAAAATCGTCGTTTAATATATTATCCAGCATAGTTATGTGACAACCTACTCCGGGATATACGGAAGAAATAGGCGTGCTGAAAATATCAAAAAGCCCCTGCGCGTTATAACCTATAAACACATATTTTTCTTCAAAGTTTTCGGGCGTAAGCATATTCCACAAACTGCCTGATTTTGTCATATACTGCCCGAACTCCAGCTCCCTGCCTTCTGCCTGAGCCTGCGCGCTTAACAGAACATCCATCGCCCTGTATGGAAAATATTTAGCCTGTAAATCTCCCCTGTAGCGAAGAAGCGCAAAACCATTTTTATCTACAGGAATGGAGACTCCTTCCCAGTCAATAATGTTTGTTTTATTGTCAAAAGAAAGCCGGCGGTCTTTACCGGAAACAACAAGCGAAGCGCAGGAAAGCCCCGGAACAGCTCTGCCGTCAAATAAAGTGAACGGCCTTAACCTGCGGATGATACCATCAGAATCCGGTATGCCTGTTACGCTTCCAAGAGCGCCTGCCGCCTCCCTTATTCCTTCGATTGGGAAAATCGCCTGTTCATCTTCTCCAACGCTGAAACGTTCCAGTATCGAATCAAAATTTGAAAGTTCGAATAACGGCGAATTTAATCCGCCGGGCCATGAGAAATAACTGCCTGACTGGGAACTGAACATGATAGTCTGCACAACGCGGCCGAAATTTTTTGACGCGTTAATGAACGAGCCGTCGTCCTCTCTGGCGCTCAAACTGTGAAGCGCTTCAATCGCCGTTCTGAACGCGGACCTTCCCGCGCCGCTCACGCGGGGTTGACCGTCGGCGCCTGCGCTTCTTTCCGCTCTTGACTGCGTGCTTCGCAGAGCCGAAGGAGTTAAAGCGTTTTGCGCTTCCGCTTCTTCCAGCTCTCTTACCGCGTTATCTATAATTTCATCCTGCCTCGCGTTGCGGTATACAGACGGCTCAGAAAAAATAACATCGAATGCCATCGATTTAGCGCCGCTCTGATTCATGTAATTTACCATTTCGGCATAAGCCTGCCTCGGCCACGGCCATCCCCAGCCGCGATCCTGCTGAGCCCAGTCGATGCTGTCCTGATCCAGAAAAATCAAAATGATTTCATCCGAACCTTTGCTGAGCGTTGAATCAGCCCAGAACAAAACCCTCATATCATAGGATTTGTATTCCAGAAAATTGAAAACCCCCAGCAAATGCAGGCCGGCAATAGTTATAAAAACCAGACCTGTAATTATTAACGCGATGAGTTGTTTTTTTAATTGTTTCTTCTTTGCCATGTTACTACCCTTTTTACTTGAAATATATCATAATTATAACAGGAGTTATTATGGATATAAAGTATAAAAAAACGCCTTTTACATGGGTGTGGATTACCGCAACCGTTATATTCGGCTTATTATTCACTTTTGCTTTAATTCCCGGAGCCTCCGCTCAGGGAAACCAGTCCGGGGCAGGAAATACCCAGGCTCAGGTACGCAATTATACAAATTTAATACAGAATGTATTTGACTTTATTACCCGTAGTTATGTAGATGAAGTCGATCCTAAAGTGCTTTTCGAAGGCGCGATGAACGGAATGTTCAATTCATTGGAAGACCCGTATTCGACATTTTTAACAGAATCCGATATGAGCGATTTAACCGATACAACCCAGGGAAGTTTTGGGGGTGTCGGGCTGAATATTACCAAGGCGGTTGTGCCGCGCCCCGACGGAAAACCAATGTGGGTTGAGGTTGCCTCCCCGATTGAGGATACGCCGGGCTGGCGCGCCGGAATAAGTCCCGGCGATTTTATAATCGATATAGACGGGATACCGACTGAAACCATCACCATGGATGAAGTGCTTGCCATGCTGAGAGGAACGCCGGGTGAGAGCGTAAAGCTGATCATCAGGCGCGGTGAAAAAATGGAGTTTCCGGTTACATTAACCAGAGCGATAATCGAAGTGCCGACCGTTAAACACGCGATGATCGGCAACACGGGTTATTTAAAATTACTTACGTTCACTCCGTTTTCAGCGGACAGATCCAGAGAAGCAATCGGCGAGTTCCGCGCGAATAATTATAAAAGTTTGATACTGGATTTAAGGAACAATTACGGAGGACGTTTAGACTCCGCCGTTGACATTGCGAATCTCTTTCTGGACGGAGGGCTTGTTGTCCGCACACGATCTAGAATCCCGACAGAAAACCGCGATTTTAACGCAAGGAGATCGATGCTCGTTCCGCCTGAAATTCCCGTCATTGTTTTGATAAACAGAGGTTCCGCTTCCGCCTCGGAAATTGTCGCGGGCGCGCTGAAGGATCGCGGAAGAGCGTATTTAGTAGGCGAAAACACTTACGGCAAGGGATCGGTGCAGCAGGTTTATCCGTTAAGCGGCACCGGTTTCAAAATAACAACAGCGCGTTACTACACGCCGAGCGACGTTAATATTGATAAAATCGGAATTCCGCCGGATCGCGAAGTTAAGTTCCCGGAGTATTCGGAAGAAGACGCTGAAAAATTGAACAAGCTGATAAACGCAAACAGAATTCCGGCGTTTGTGGAAAAGAATCCGAAAGCGACAACGGCGCAGGTTGAAACATTCGCGAAATCTCTGGAAAGCGAATACCACCTTAATCTGCCATTACTTAAAAGGCTTATCAGAAACGAATTGAACAGAACGATCATTGCCCCCGTTTATGATCTGGAATACGATATCCAATTACAGGAAGCGATGAACATTTTAAAAAGCGGTGATTATAACAACCTGCTGAAAAACGCAAAATCTTTAAAAGTTTTGCAGGAAGAAGCGGAACAGGAAAATATCGCTATCGCTTCGTAATTGACGAGTTTGAAAGGTGAAGCAGTTTTTATTAAGTAAAGAGCCGGACTCAGACGGTAACATCCAAGTTGACGGAGATGATTACCATTACCTTGTCCGCGTCCGGCGCCTTGCAACTGGAGAATTTTTCACAGCGCGGCTGCCGGACGGCGGAGAAACACAGATACAAATTAAAACAATTACTCGTGATCTGCTAACAGGTAAATGTGTGTATGATATCGATTCCAAAGTTCCCTCGCAAGGACGCGAAGACGCGGTTTCCATTCCGCCGATAATTTTGTTTCAATCTTTGCCAAAAGGCGATAAAATGGATTTGATTGTGAGGCAGGCGGCGGAAGGAGGCATTACAGAGATTGTTCCATTTGTGTCGGAATTTTCGGTCGCAAAAAAAATAAGCGCGGAGAGCCAAAAATTTACGCGCTGGGATAAAATAATTAAAGAAGCAAGGCAGCAAAGCGGCTCGCGAATTTCTACAAGCCTTCATAAACCGCTAACAATAAATGAACTGTTTGAATTCTGGAATGAACTGAAGAACGACGGCGCTCTGGGGATATTGTTTCATCATCAGGGACTTGAACAGGAAAGCCTTCACAGGTATCTTTATAATGTACCTAAAACTGCAGTTCTGGCTGTCGGGCCGGAAGGAGGTTTTTCCGATAAAGAGGCAGCGCTCTTTTTGGAGAATGGTTTTAAACCGCTGACCATCGGAGATTCGATTTTACGGACAGAAACGGCCGCTCTTTACTGCGCGGCGGCAATTCGCGTTCTGTTATTGGAGAAGAATACGTGGGAATTGAAACAAGCCTGACTTCAGAGACTGAACAAACCGGCGAAATCCGGCAGCGCATAAGTCTTATTAAAGTCCCGATTGATATTGTCGCGCCGGATCAGCTCAGTGATGTAATATACGAACTTTTAAAAGAAGGAAAAGAACATAACATTGTTCTTCTGTCGTTGTGGGATCTTTTGCGCGCGCGAAGAAGCGGCGAATACCGCAGTTATGTTACAAGAGCTTCTCTTGTAATTCCAATTTCAAAAAGTTTAATAAGCGGCATCAAATTCCTTACAGGAAAAAAAGCATACCGCTATATGCCCTTCGATTTTATAATCAGCACCCTTACAACTCTGGAAAGCCGCGAGTTCTCCTGCTATCTTCTTGGCAGCAAAAGAAAAATTCTTTTAAAAACTGAACAAAACATAAGGCAGACATTTCCGCGTCTGCGCATTGTCGGCCGCTTCCCCGGCTATTTCAAACGCTACGAAGAATCCACAATTACAAAAGCGATAAAAAAAGCGTCTCCTTCTCTTCTGCTTGCCGGAAAAGGCATCCGCGGCAGCGAACGCTGGATCGCCAAAAATAACGCCTCTCTTGGAAACGGCCTAAGGCTCTGGTGCAGCGACATTTTCGATGTTTTCGCCGAAAAGAAAAAACACCCGTCGCGCAGAGCGTTCAATTCAGGCTTGGAATGGGTAGGCTACTGCTTCCAAAATCCCTTTAAACTGTTCAGAATCTTCCCATATATGGGATATAATTTCGTTCTGCTCTTTTACAAGTTATTTGTGAAATGAGAATACGCCGCTTTTATAATCACTGATACATAATAATATAAGGTCTCGGCGTAAGATTATAAACATCCTGCGGAGACATAATCGGATCGTCATAACCGGCGCCGGGGATACCGAAATTGTAAAATAGTTTGAAGGCTTTGATCGGCATATTGGAGGCAAGAGCGTTGTAGTTGTAAGACTGGCGTTTTAAAACGGGAGCGCCGAAGCCGTCGGCGCAGTGAACCAGTCTGACTCTGTTAAAATCCGATCTTATAGCCGGTCTGTTTTTTATCATCACATGATTGAATTGATGAATCACAAGCATGCGCTCGCCGGGGATGTTATTTTCGATGATGTAGTCTTCCATTATTTTTTGAGCCATGTTTATCTCTTCACCTGTCAGACTGCCGAGGTTTTCCATGGGCGTGTTGGTGCGCCATTCGGGATCAAGAGCAAGATGCACGTTTGGATAACGAAGATACGGCAGCATTTTTCTGAGTGAATCATACGGATCGTAGCGTCCGATTTGATGATCTATAAAAACCAAAACATCGTTTTTTATTCCGTAGTCTATGTAACGCATAAGAGTATTGTGGTTGATTATCCCTATCTCACCCTGCGGCCATACCGTTCCGTAAATTAAATAAAAAGCTTTTCGCACCCCGCGCCCGCCGCTGACTGATTCATATTCCTGCGCAAGAGCGGCTAACAATCGATCCAGCTCTTCTATCGAGTAACGTCCCAAAATTCCCATGTTACGCGAACTTGGATGTCCGTAGTATGCGAGAACGTCGTTATTTAGCAAAAAAGAAACCTGATCATCCGCCAGACGTTTAACAGTTTCCGCTTCTTCCATGGTGTTTACCCAGTAGGGACGCGAGTTCTCGGTTTTCTTCCAGTTGTTTACAGCGTCAGTAAAAAGCATGTGAGGGAAAAGCGGAGCGCTTTTTGCGGCAATGTCAGCGTCTATAGAAAGACCTTCGCCTGATGCGGCAAAGACATGCGGAAAGAAACATAAAAACAAAGAGAAAAATACCACAAAACAAAAGACTTTTTTTATAGAAAGCATTGTTATTTATTTTCGGCAGGAAAGCGGAAAATCTACAACCACAGATGGATTTTATGCAATTTGGAACAGAGAAGCCCTGTTCCAACGGACAATAATAAAATACCAAGCACCGGCCCTACCCAGGTATCGGCTGTTAAAAGAACATGCCTGCCGGCAAGAGCCAGTAAAATCCCGATCGCGGCATAATGATATTCTTTTGTGCCGCGAATTTTTGCCGCAATGACAAAACTAATCATGATGGTAAGGAAGGCAATCAATTCAATCACCCTGAATAGCGATGAATAGCCGTTTACCATGTTAAAACTGGAATCCCAATTAAGCACATCAATGGGCACGCCCATAACAACGATTAAGGCGGCAATGATCATGACAAAAATGACATTGCGGGTTTTTTGTATTTCCATGCCCGCTGCGCATAAACCAGCCGCAAACAGAGAAAAAATGCTTAAAAATCTCGCAAAGAGCAGCAGCCTGGAGGCAATAAGCACGTAAAAAGACGAAAAATTAAATATTATCTGCAGGGGCAGTATAAGGCGGATTGCTTCAAAGGAAAAGGAAACCGCGAAAATAGCAATGTACAGTATTTCCGGAGCTGATGTTCTTTCAAAGTAGAAATGAATCAATATAAGCCCGATAAGGGAGAACAAAACAAGCGCCGCCAGAGACACATTAACGGCTAAATAATTATTATCCATGAAGCCGGTTATAAAATGAAAAAAGCCGGCCGGCCGGCGGATACTTTTATCCATTTCGGGATAAATGGAAATCGTCAAAAAAGACGCGCCTAAAACCGCCAGAGTGCATACCGCGCAAAAGGCGATCCCGATTTTAAAAAAGGTATTTCTCTCGGAAAGCGTCATTACCGAAGTTTATCCCATAAGATATTTTATCTCAAGCCGGAAAATGTATAACCGATAATAAGAATTAAGGGGAACTCTATGTTATTGAGAAAAACAGTATTGATAATCTCGATTTTACTGTTAACGTCCGTTTCCGCTCTATGGGCGGGAGATACGGCTGTTTTTGTCGATTTAGGTTTTTCTTCAGACGGAAGAACATACATGTTTGGGCAGCATGGAGTGTTATCCCCGTCTCTCCGCCCTTGGGCTGATTTATATGTAGTTGATGTTACAAGCAATTCATTTGTTTCAAACGGCAGGGCTTCATTCGTTCAGAGCGCGCCGATAAGAGCAGGTCAGGACGGATCCGGCGTTTTACATACATTGGTTTCCACCCATTCAAACCTTTCAGCCCGCCATGGCATCAATTTCCAAAATCAGGGACTTCCGCTTTACATCTCAAGAGATGAAAATCCGCCGGCGCGCGGAGAGAGCATCGATTTCCGCGATTTTTTATCCGGCAAATCATACAAGGCAAATTTGATCCCCACAATCACCGGAACCGGGCAGAATGTAAAATCCCAATTTTTTATCAACCTTGAGGTAACCTCGCCGGGCAGCCCGGTAAAAACATATACTGTCGGCGCTCCGGGTTTTGTACGTCAGAAAATAGCCCAATACAACATTAAAAGAGTACTAATAGACGAAAAGGGCAGTTCTATAATTTTTGTAATAGAAATGCTCCATGTTGCCGAAAACGGATACGATATTCGGTATATGGTAGAAGCCGTCAGATTATAATGTGACTGACACCATCTGTAATCTTTCTAAAAATCTGCGTGACAAAGGCGCCGTCTTCGTATAAAAACCGAATAAATAGAAAATCAGTCAATTTATACCTCTCCCAGAGACCGTCCTTTTGCTGTTCAATAGCCAAATCAAGCCATTTATCTCTATCTAAAGCAGCATCCGAGCGAAACTGTGAAAAAAGGTAATGCCCCTGAGGCAATTCTACTAGCTCATGAGCTTGGTCATCTTGAATTTTTTCTCCGGTAAATAACAAATTATCCAGAAAATGATCCGGATCGGGCTCAATATTGCGGCTTTGAGACGGATTTAATTCAAAACATAGCAGAAATTCGCCGTTTTCCGGCATTTTAACAGGCAAATTGTCAATTTTATTAAAAAAAAGGGAATGGCATAAGTTCATGTTTGTCATAATGGATTTTCCATACTTTATTTTAACATTATATTAAAAAAGAACAAAGTATTGCAAAACACAGGAAATACCAATTGACAGGCTTCAAATAGTCAAATATTATATAATAATGGCTGAAAACGAGTTTCTCAATGATGCTTTTTTTGAACTGTACCGGGCTCTTATT
>WQRN01000016.1 GCA_009786715.1 Treponema sp. | reverse complement strand
TTATGAGATTTTCTGTAATCCTTTAAATTTATGATAAAAAGTTCTTGAAATGTCATTTATTTACCTGCTTATATGCTATTTTCCATCAATTTATATGCTAATGGGTAATAAAATTCGTTTACAACTTGCAATAAGCCAGTTATAATGAAAATAATTATCATATAGCAAGTTATAACTGGTAATTAAAATTCAATTTTTTGGAGGAAGTTATGAAAAACAAGAAAGTATGGCTGGGAATACAAGTAATAGTACTTGTATTTGGAATGATGGCTATCGGTTGCGGCGGCGAAGAAAATAATAATAGTGGGGGAGATGAATATATTCCACCTGCCGAGAAAGACCCGCTTACAGGTACCGTAACCATTACAAATGATATAGAAGTTGCAGGAGATTATGCGCAAGAAGAAATGACTTTGATAGCAGATATAAGCGATCTTAATGGAGTTGCGACTCATAATTCGTACCAATGGAAAAGAAACGATGTAAATATCAGCGGAGCAAATGAATCTACTTATGAAGTTACATCAGATGACATTGGAAAAATAATAAGCGTCCATGTTACTAATTGGGAATTCTCCGGAGAAAAATCAGGTGAATATACCGTTTCTGATATGACAATGTTAAATTTAACATTAAAATTGGATCATCGAGCAGGAGTTATAAATCCAAGAATCAGAATATGGGTCGAAAGAGAAAGCGGCGCTATTTGGAATTCCATCCTTTTCCCTATTACTACCTCGAAGGAAGATGAAATTACGCTTCATTCATGGCAGGAAACAAAGTTCAAAATGTATACTATTTTAGATGAAGGAAAATATTACTTCAAAAAAGGTTACTCTGAAAATGAATGGTTTGAATATTCAAGCGGTTCAAAAACATATGTATTTTATTTTTTTGGCGGTGATCCTGAAAATTATACAGGCTTTCGTGCAACAGAAGAATAAATTAAAGGAACCTCTATAGTAAATGATAAGTTCTGTGAATTATCGTTCTTAGAGGTTTCTTTATATTATACGATTTTTGATTCTCTTTATAACATCTGATAATTTATTTTTTCCTCTAATCCAAAGAATAAATGTCATAATAGATAAAAATCCAGAAACTACTGCTATGAATATAAATATAGTTTGTAACAACACTTTCTGACTAAAATCTACAGTTAATAACGTTGATAAAAAAGATAAAAATGTTGCAATCAAAAAAGTAAAAAAGTTTAAATATATTGAATTAGGTGAACCATTTTCCAGAATAGCTAATTCAGATTCATTCACTTCATATATTGATACAGAGTCAACTCTACCTCTTCTTATGCAGATATCTTTATTCTCAACAGGCTCTGCATGGGTTTTTACACCTTCAATTTTTTCTACAGCTTCTGTGGGTTTATTAATAGTAAATTCATCTGGCATAGTTTTCCCCTATAAATTGTCCTTTAACCATTGATTTCTACATATTACATTAGCCCATGCTGCTTCTACACCAGATTTGATAACAAATATTGCAGAACCGTTCTTGGTAATATTTTGTAATTCATCACGTATCTGCACAGCAGTTTTTTCTGTTTTTATTCCCCATAAAGACTCAGTTATATGAGCCCATGTTCCATGAGCTTCAATATATTTAAATACTTTATCGTAATCCTCAGTCACAGAATTTAATAAATCATACGAAATTAAATATGTTGCCATAAGAAATTTTCATCCTTGATTAGAAATATATTACAAATATTATATACGATTGGACATAAAATGTCTATACTTCATTTTAAGATATTAAAATGAAAATATTCTATATGGATTAATTAAAAGTACATTCTTTTTAGTTTATTGAAAGATTTTAATCAATATGAGCAGAAATAATCGTAATAGATGCAGGTTATTTAATACTTAAATAATCACTCACATTGCAATTAAAAAAGTGTCTATTATTATCAATATTATTTTCAATATTTGCAGCTGTTAAAACTATGTTGTCTACTATTATTCCTGTAAAAGCGTATGCCCAAAAAAAACGATTAAATCAAATATTAAATTTAAAAAACATAACATCCCCGTCTTGAACGACATAATCCCTGCCCTCAAGACGGTACTTCCCCGCTTCTTTAATCTTCGCTTCTGTTCCGTAGGTGAAAATATCTTCGCATGTGTAGACTTCGGCTTTTATAAAACCTTTTTCAAAATCGGTGTGAATAACGCCGGCTGCTTTCGGCGCTGTGTCCCCTGCGTGGAATGTCCATGCTCTGCATTCGTCTTTTCCAGATGTAAAAAATGTGCGAAGGCCAAGCAGTTTGTATGTGCTGTGAATGAGAGAGGAAAGACCTGTCTCTTTAAGGCCGAGATCGTCTAAGAAGGCTTTTTTTTCTTCGGGGTCTTCGATGCCGCAAAGGTCGGCTTCGAATTTTCCGCAGATGCTTATGGCTTCGGTTCCTTCGCTCTGAGCGCGTTTTTCTACTTTTTCGGTTAAGGCGTTGCCGGACTTGATTCCCTCTTCGTCAACATTGCAGACATAAAGCTGAGGTTTCGCGGTTATAAAATGACAGTCGTAAACTGCGGCTTTTTCTTCATCGGTTAAAGCAAGCGAACGGATGGGCTGGGCGTTTTCAAGCGCGGGACCGATTTTGTCCAAAATTGAAATTACAAACTCGCTCATCTTTTTTTCATTCGGGTTTTTTAATGTTTTTTCCGCACGTTCGCGGCGTTTGGCAAGGGTTTGCATGTCGGCTAACGCAAGTTCAATGTCGATTGTTTCGATGTCGGATAAAGGGTCGAGTTTTTCGGTTACATGAACCACATCGGCGTTTTCAAAACAACGCACAACATGGGTGTAAACAGCAGCGTCGCGGATGTGCGAAAGGAACTGGTTGCCGAGTCCTTCGCCGCGGGACGCTCCTTTTACAAGACCTGCGATATCTACAAATTCTACAGTTGCAGGGATCGTCCTTTCAGGCGCGAAAATAGCCGTCAATTTATCCAGCCTTATATCTGGGACATTGATAACGCCTACATTTGCCTTGATTGTGCTGAAGGGGAAATTCGTTGTTTCTGCCGGGGTGCCGCATAAAGCGGAAAAAATAGTGGTTTTTCCCACATTTGGCAAGCCTAAAATACCGCAATTTAGAGCCATGCCGGAATTATAGCATTTTGACGCTCTTTGTTAAAGCGGTTTTTTGGCATACAATTATTTAATTATCCATAGTATAATATATCGATAATCGGCGTTTTTAAAAACCGGCGTAGTGTCAGAGGTGTAAAAATGAGGTTTGTTAAGACATCAATATATTTCATAAATATTTTTTTACTTTTTTCCGCCGTATTTTTCAGCGGCTGCGCCCGTACTGAAAAAAATACATATGATGACATAAATATATTCTCCGATTACCGCCAAATCCCCGGAGTTACAGAAGAAGAAATAAAAGCCATAGATAATCTCCGCGAAAAAACCGAATTTTTTACCTATGCCATGCCTCTAAGCATCGAAGCGTTTATAGGCGATAACGGAGAAATCCGCGGTTTTTCCGCGCTATTCTGCAATTGGCTGACAAAACTTTTTAATATTCCGTTTAAACCGCAGCTTTATGAATGGCTGGATTTACTGGAAGGGCTTGATACAGGAGATATCTCTTTTACAGGCGAATTAACATGGACAGAACCCCGCAGCAAAATTTATCACATGACAACCGACATTGCCTCGCGTCCGTTAAAATATTTCCGCCTTGCAGGAAGCAGATCTCTTGCCGATATTGCGCGCGAGCGGCTCATGCGCTTCGGTTTTATCGAAGGCACTTCTACGCCGATTACTGTCTCATCGGAACTTACTCCGGGAACTTTTGAAGCTGTCTACTTAAGCGATGTAAACCGCGTTTACGACGCGCTGAAAAGCGGTAAGATCGACGCTTTTTATTACAGTGGCACTGCCGCCGTAAATTTTATTAAATACAGCGATGTGATTGCCTACGATTTTTATCCGCTTATTTACCGTCCAGTTTCACTGACGGCAAAGGATGACGCGCTGAAACCCATCATATCGGTCGTAGAAAAAATGCTGCAAAACGGCGGTCTGCGCCATCTTGTTAAACTGTACAATCAGGGAGAACATGAATATCAGAAATTTAAACTGCAAACGCAGCTTACAGTCGAAGAACTCGAATATATTAGAAACAATCCTGTTATACCAATCGGCGTCAACCCCGGAAGTTATCCCGGCAGTTTTTTTGATCCGCGCGATAAAAAATGGAAAGGCAGTTTTATCGATATAATAAATGAAATTGAATATCTTACAGGATTATCTTTTAAACGAATAAACGACGAGAAAGCGGTATGGCCGGATATTATGCAGATGCTGGAAGACGGAAAAATTAAAATGGCGCCGGATTTAATTCAAACGCCTGAGCGCATGAGCAAATTCCTCTGGCCGAACACGGAAATGTTAACCGATAATTTCGCATTAATTTCAAATACCGATTATCCCGATATCAAAGTAAACGAAATTCTGTATGTAAAAATCGGTCTTGCGAAAAATACCGCTTATACTTCTATATTTAAAAAATGGTTTCCGAATCACATGGATAACATTGAATATGAAACCATGGATGCCGCGTTGAAAGCATTGCAGAGAGACGAAGTTGATATGGTTATGTCAAATCAACGATCGCTTTTATATTTAACTCATTATATGGAACTTCCCTACTATAAAGCGAATGTCGTATTTGATTATGTAATGAATACCCATCTTGGGTTTAATATAAATGAAGAAATACTTTGTTCTATCGCCGGCAAAGCGCTTAACAGCATAGATTCAAAAGGCATTTCGGATTACTGGATGAAAAAAACTTACGACTTCCGCAGCAAAATAGCCGAAGCGCAAATGCCGTGGATTATCGGCGCTGTGATTATGTCCCTGTGCATTGTCGCCCTTTTTATAACACTTTTTATCATAAGCAAAAGTCAGGGAAAACGGCTTAAAGCTCTTGTAAACAAACGGACGCATGAGCTTGCTGTTCATCAGAATACGATAGCTACACTATTCGATTCCATTCCCGATCTTGTTTTCATGAAGGATCTAAACATACGTTTTACGCATTGCAACAAAGCGTTTCTGGATCATTTTAATAAGAACATTGACGATATCGTCGGGCATAACAGCGAAGAATGTCTTGGGGTAAGCGCCGAAGAAGCCGCGAATTTCGATTCTTATGATCTTCAGGTTTACACGGAAGGGAAAGCTGTTACGGTCGAAGAAACAATACCCCGCCATGACGGCACAAATCCGCTTTACGAAACAATTAAAATGCCGCTAACGGTAGATAATAAAATTGTCGGTATTCTTGCGATAGCGCGCGATATTACAAAACGAAAAGAAATGGAAGAAGCCGCTCTTGCGGCCTCTGTTGCGAAATCTTCATTCCTCGCGAACATGAGCCACGAAATCCGCACGCCGATGAACGCCATTTTAGGCGTTACGGAAATATTGATTCAATACGAATCGCTTCCGTCGGAAATTGAAGAAGGGCTCGGAAAAATATACAGTTCCTGCGATCTGCTCCTCGGCATCATTAACGACATACTCGATTTTTCAAAAATAGAAGCCGGCAAACTCGACATTATGCCTGCTGAATATAAACTTGCAAGCATGGTTAACGATTCTGTTCAGCTGAATATGATGAGAATCGGCAGCAAGCCAATTGAATTTGAACTCAATCTTGATGAAAATATCCTTTCTAATTTGATAGGCGACGAGATACGCATTAAACAAATTCTTAACAACATGCTTTCCAACGCGTTTAAATATACGGATGCCGGCAAAGTAATTCTGACGGTGGAAACAGAGCTTCCCGCGAATCCCGCGGCTAATGATCGCGTAACGCTTGTGTTAAAAGTTCAGGACACAGGGCACGGTATGACAAAAAAGCAGCTTGCAAGGCTGTTCGAGGAATACGCGCGTTTTAACCAGGAGAAGAACAGCGCTGTAGAAGGCACAGGATTGGGGCTTGCTATTACTCAGCGTCTTTTATCTCTGATGGGCGGTGAAATCAACGTAGAAAGCGAACCGGACAGAGGCTCTTTATTTGTTGTGCGGCTGCCGCAGCTTTTTGTAAACCCGGAAATTATCGGTAAGGAACTTGCGGAAAATCTGCGGAAGTTCCGCTTGAATTACATGACGCAAAAAAGATGGGGGCAGATTTCCCGCGATCCGATGCCGTACGGCAGCGTTCTTATTGTTGACGATGTTGAAACAAACATATATGTCGCCGCGGGTCTTATGAAACTTTACAGGCTGCAAATTGACACAGCCACGAGCGGACAGGAAGCCATAAAAAAATTGGAAGGCGGAAAAGTTTACGATATTGTTTTTATGGATCACATGATGCCGGAAATGGACGGCATCGAGGCAGCGGAAAAAATACGCGCCATGGGATATAACTCTCCGATTGTGGCGCTTACGGCAAACGCGGTCGCAGGGCAATCTGATATGTTCCTGCACAAAGGTTTTGACGATTTTATTTCAAAGCCGATAGATATCCGCCAGCTGGATATAGTTCTTAATAAACTCATCCGCGACAAACAGCCGCCTGAAGTAATCGAAGCAGCCCGCAAATTAAAAGCGGAACTCAGCGTAAACATTGAAATACCCGCGCAGGATGATTTAATTTTGCGTGAATCATTTATACGGGACGCGCGAAAAGCGGCTGACTGGCTTGACGAACACAAGGATTCAAAATACGACGACGAAGAAACATTAAGGAAGTTTACAGTTTTTGTCCACGGCATGAAAAGTTCGCTGTTTAACATCGGCGAAAAGGCGCTTTCCGCAAAAGCGCTGGAACTTGAAAAATACGGACGCGAAAAAAATACCGAAATGGTAAAATCCAGCGCTCATGATTTTTCGGATAACCTGCGCGGGCTTTTGGAAAAACTGGAATCCATGAACAAGAGCGAAACCGGCGCGGACATTATTTCAAACGATGAATTAAACCAAAAACTTGCAATAATTAAAGAAAAGGCCGCGGATTACGACAGAAAAGGCGCATTGGATGTTCTTTCGCAAATAAAAAACTGCACAGAGGAAACCAAAACTGTCTTGGATAAAATCATGGAGCATATAATCCACAGTGATTTTGATGAAGCTGAAAATGAAGTAACAGCGTACATTGAAAAAATAAAAACCGCCGCGGCAAAAGAAGGCAAAATATGAACATTCGACTAACAGCCATACTTGTAATTATCTTATCCAACATGGTAATAATTTTATTCTCCGTTTTTTCAGGCATCAATTATGTAGATAAGAATATCGATTTATCTTTAGAAACAGATCTTTCCGTAATGTCGCAAATTGCGGATCACTTTGTAAGCAAAGAACTTGAAATTTTAAAATTAAAAGTATCCCGTACCGCGCAAACGCTGGAAGCGTCCGACGAATCAAAATGGCCTCAAATTATATCAGATAACGGCAGTTTATCTCCTTTTACCGGTATGGCGGTTATGGATCCAAACCGCGGATTAATCGCTTCTTCGGGAGAGCATGCGGAAATTAACGTAATGCATGAACCTTACATTAAAAATTCATTTTTGCCGGCAGGCGCCGCGATTGGTTACAAAGCGATTTCCACAACAATTAAAACAGACAAAGGCGTTGTTTTTTATCTGTCGGTTCCATTTTCGCATAACAATGTTCTTGTAGCCACTCTTCCGGGACTGCATTTCGCAAACCGCCTTTCGCCGTTTGTTATATGGGAAACAGGCCATATATTCCTGTGCGATTCGGAAGGATATTTAATATCAAACCCCAGAGAGAATTGGGTGCAGGAACGCGTGAATTTTATTCATTTGTCAGATATTAACGATGATTTTGCAGAAACGGCAGAAATGATAACGCGCATGACGAAAGGTGAAACAGGAACATCATATTATACCGTTGATAAAATAAAGCGTATTGCCGCATTCAGAACTGTTTCAGGTTCAAATGAAGGATGGAGCATTGGAATTTCCGCGCCGCTTCCCGAAAGTCCGATCAGCGACGTCGACACGGGACTTCTTATCGTAGCTCTTGTCAGCGTATTTCTTAATATAATCGCCGCAATAATTGCGTCTAACTTTATTAAAAAACCGTTTGAAAGAATCGCGGTATTAAAAGAAGAAGCCGATGCGGCAAACAAGGCGAAAAGCGCGTTTTTAAGCACAATGAGCCACGAAATACGCACACCGATGAACGCGATACTGGGCATAAGCGAAATACAGCTGCATAAAGTATCAGAAGGCTCGGATACTAGGGAAGCGTTTGAAAAAATATATACATCAGGCGATTTGCTTTTAAGCATTATCAACGACATACTGGATCTTTCAAAAATAGAAGCGGAGAGGCTTGAACTTGTTATCGGAAAATACGATATCGCAAGCCTTATCAGCGACGCCGCTCAGCTTAACATGATGAGAATCGGCAGCAAGCCTATTGATTTTGAATTGAACGTAAATGAAAAAATGCCTTCGCATTTAATGGGCGACGAACTTCGCATAAAACAAATATTAAACAATCTTCTTTCCAACGCGTTTAAATACACTGACGCGGGTTCGGTCAAACTGACAATTGACACTCAGAACAGCAAGAATGAAAACGAAGTCATGCTGGTTATAATTGTTAGCGACACCGGACAGGGAATGACAAAAGAACAAGTCGAAAAACTTTTTGATGAATATTCGCGTTTTAATCAGGAGAGTAACCGTTCAACGGAAGGCACAGGCCTCGGTATGAGCATTACGCATAAACTTATAAATTTTATGAACGGAGAAATTATCGTAAAAAGCGAACATGGCAAAGGTTCTGTATTTACAGTTTGTCTGCCTCAAGGAAAAACAAACTCAGACCAATTAGGCCGCGAAGTGGCGGAAAACCTCCAGCAATTCCGCACACATTCAAGAAGATTTATGAAAAGGGTTCAAATTTCCCGCGATCCTATGCCCTACGGCAGCATTCTTGTTGTAGACGATGTGGAAGCGAATATATACGTCGCAAAAGGATTATTATCTCCGTATCAAATTAAAGTTGATTCTTCAGACTCCGGATTTGACGCGATAGATAAAGTTAAAAACGGCAAAATATTCGATGTTATTTTTATGGATCACATGATGCCAGAAATAGACGGGCTTGAAACAACAAAACGTATCCGCGAATTGGGTTACAAAGAACCCATCGTCGCGCTAACAGCAAACGCGGTTTCAGGGCAGGCGGAAATATTTTTACAAAACGGTTTCGACGATTTTATTTCCAAGCCGATTGATATCCGCCAGTTAAATTCAATCCTGAACAAATTTGTACGCGATAAACAGCCGCAGGAAGTAATTGACGCGGCGCGCGCGCAGGCGGTAAACACTGTCAGCGCAGAGGAAATTTCTCCCAAAGTTGATCCTCTGGTAATTGAAGCTTTTATGAGAGACGCGGATAAGACTCTTGAATGGCTTGAAGAAAATAAAAACTCAGGATACGAAGAAGAAAATATTTTACGCAAGTTTACGGTTTTTGTTCACGGCATGAAGAGCACTCTTCATGTTATCGGCGAAATTGAGTTATCGCAGTTCGCGGCTAAACTGGAAAAAGCGGGACATGAAAAAGATACCGGCGTTATTAAAGCGTCCGCTCAGGATTTTATAAATCAGCTTCGCGCGCTTCTTGAGAAACTTAAGCAAAAGCATAATGAAAGCGGCGAAGAGGCGGATATGTCTGCGCTCGACATCGCGGATCTGCTTAATAAACTTAAATCAATTCTTGAAGTGTGCGCGGATTATGACAGAAAAGCCGCTCTTGATATAATCGGTGAAATAAAAAAATGCACAAAAGACACAAAGGAAGTGTTAAGAAAAATTTCTGAACATGTTACTCACAGCGATTTTGACGAAGCGGAAACTGAATTAACCGCGCATATCACGGCTTTAGACAGCATTCAGCCGGCATCGCTTTTCTCGGATAAAGAAATTAAAGGGCTGGACATAGAGAAAGGGCTTGAACGCTACGAATACGATGAAAAAATATATCTTAGAATCCTGCGCACCTACGCGGCAAGCGTCCGCTTAAAACTGGGTGAAATGGAAAAAATCAGCAAACCTTCATTGAGCGCAGAAAATTTAAACAATTACAGAATAATGGTGCACGGCATCAAGGGAGTAAGCCTTGGCATTTACGCGGCGAACACGGGAACAATCGCCGGAACTCTTGAAGATGCAGCGGCCGCGGGCAATATAGATTACATTAATGAGCATAATGAAGCGTTCATGAAAGATACATGGGAACTGGTCAGCGCTATTGAAGTTATGCTCGTCCGCCTTGAACCTGAAAATTTGAAACCTAAAAAAGACAAACCTGATACGCAAATGCTGTTAAAACTTCGCGCGGCGTGCGAAAAATACGACATAGACAAAGCTGATAACACAATGGAAGAAATCGAAAAATGCCAATATGAAACAGGCAGCGATCTTGTAAAATGGCTGCGGGAAAATCTGGACAGAATGGATTTCGCGGCAATAGCTAAAAAACTTTCTGGCATGGAATAGGAAAAACTAAAGGAGACATTATGGACAAAATGATTTTTATTGTGGACGACAATGACGCAAATCTGACAGTGGCGGCATCCGCTCTTGAAAACGATTACAAGGTGTTAACAATGCCTTCCGCTCAGAAAATGTTCGCTCTTCTTGAAAAAAAACAACCTGATTTAATATTGCTGGATATCGAAATGCCGGAGATGACAGGTTTTCAAGCGATTGTAAAATTAAAAGAAAATCCGCAATGGAAAGAAATACCTGTCATTTTTTTAACGGGTTTAGAAGATGAAAATTTAAGGAACGAATCATTAAAAGCAGGAGCGCTCGAAGTTGTCAGTAAACCGATCGTAAAATCGGCATTACTGGAACGCGTAAAGAGTCATATATAAAACGGGATAAAAATATGAAGAAAACTATTTTTATTGTTGACGACAACGCCACAAATCTGACAACGGCGGAAAACGCTCTTGCGGATAATTACAAGGTAGTCGCGCTGTCTTCGGGCGCTAAAATGTTCGCCGCTTTTGAAAAATTCATACCCGATTTAATATTACTGGACATTGAAATGCCTGAATTAACGGGGTTTGAAGCGATGAAAATGCTTAAGGCAAGCGATTCCTACTCCGGGATTCCCGTAATATTTCTGACAAGCAGAACTGACTCAGACAGCGAAGCGCATGGAATTGAACTTGGAGCTGTCGATTTTATTATGAAACCGTTTTCCAAACCGGTATTGCTAAACCGTATCCGAAACCATCTGCACATTGATGAATTGATCCGTGAACGCACCGCGCAGCTTGCCCACCGGACAAAACAGCTGGAACTGCTTCAGAACGGCATCGTGCACGCGTTTGCGGATCTTGTTGAGAACCGCGATAAAAATACAGGCGGGCACATCGATCGAACGGCGGTATATTTTAAAGTATTAATCGACGCGATGCTGAAACAGGGAGTATACACGGATGAAATGCAAAACTGGAATATGGAATCCGTGATTTCATCGACGCGTCTGCACGACCTGGGAAAAATCGTTATTTCCGATTCCATTTTAAATAAACCGGCAATGTTAACAACAGAAGAATACGGAGAAATGAAAAAACATTCCGTAGAAGGCGAACGTATTATTGACGAAGCGATTAAACAAACAGGAGACGCGGAATTCCTGAAAAACGCGAAAATGATCGCGGCATATCACCATGAAAGATGGGACGGCTCAGGATACCCTTACGGAATGAAAGGAACGGAAATCCCGCTTCAGAGCAGAATGATGGCAATCATCGATGTTTACGACGCTCTTGTTTCCGAAAGACCTTATAAAAAAGCGTTTACTCATGAAGAAGCGCTGGAAATAATAATGAACGGTTCAGGCACTCATTTCGACCCGTGTGTCGCTAAAGTGTTTGACGATACGAGCGAACTGATAAAAACAATAAGCGCGAAATTCGCTTAAAACGGAGAATTTTAGATGAAAACAGGCGAATACTGCCCTTTAACCTACTTGACAAAAATATCAATTTTTATTAGGGTTAACAGACAGCGCGGGAATAGCTCAGTGGTAGAGCGCGACCTTGCCAAGGTCGATGTCGCGGGTCCGACTCCCGTTTCCCGCTTACTCAGAATTAATCAAATTTTTCTTACACACCTTTATAAAGAAGGTTTTGAATGAACATACGCTTGCAAGCGATACTGGTAATAGTCTTAACAAACCTGCTAATAATTATATTCAGCGTGTTTGTAGGTATAATTTTTGTTGAAAAAAATATCGATATTTCACTTGAAACCGATCTTAAAATAATGTCCCGCGTCGCGGATCATCTTATAAGCAGCGAAATAGACAGATTAAAATTGGCGGCAGGATGGACAGCCGAAACTCTGGAAACGTCTAATGAATCGTTATGGCCTGAAATACTTAAAAGCATAAATATTTCATACCCGGAATTTACCGGAGCGGCGGTTTATGACTCTGTAAACGGGCTTATTGTCTCTGCCGGAGAAAAATACGCGAATATTGACGTCTTAAGAGATAAATATATAAGGAGCGCGTTCAGATCGGGTAACGGGACTCCGGGAAAAAAAGTAATTTCCTCTACAAGAGATACGGACGATGGAGTCGTATTTTATCTTGCGGCTCCTCTTGTCTTTTCACAGGGTGATAAAGCGCTTATATTAACTCTCGCTGGTTCGCATTTCTCCCGGCATCTGGCTCCTTTTATTATTTGGGAAACAGGCCATATTTATATGAGCGATGCTGACGGATACGCGGTTTCCAATCCGCGCGATCATTGGGTTCAGAATCGTTTCAATTATATCACTGCCGCTCAGATCGACAGCGACTTTATGGAGCTGGCGCAAACTGTAATGCGCATGACGCGCGGCGAATCCGGCATAGGATACTACACTGTTTACGGCATTCCGCGTGTTTGCGCTTTCAGCCCTGTTTCAGGCTCGAACGAAGGATGGAGCCTCGGCGTTGTAGCGCCTCTTACGGAAAGCCCGATTAAAAATACTGACATAGGCCTTATTGTTGTAGCTATCGTCAGTGTTTTATTAAGCGTAATCGCGGCAATAATCGCTTCCATTTTTATTAAAAGACCTTTTGATAAAATTGAAATATTAAAAATAGAAGCTGAAAACGCGAACAAAGCAAAGAGCGCGTTCCTCAGCACCATGAGCCATGAAATCCGCACGCCCATGAACGCCATACTTGGCATCAGTGAAATACAGCTCGAGAAAGATTCTCTTAATAATGATGAAAGGGAAGCTCTCGAAAAAATATATACCTCGGGAGATCTCCTGCTCAGCATCATTAACGACATACTGGATCTTTCAAAAATAGAAGCTGATAAGCTCGAATTGATGAACAATAAATATGATATCGCAAGCTTAATAAGCGATTCCGCGCAGCTTAACATGATGAGAATCGGCAGTAAACCGATTGAGTTTGAACTTTTCGCGAATGAGCACATGCCCGCGCAGATGATCGGCGATGAACTGCGCATAAAACAAATATTAAATAATCTGCTTTCTAACGCTTTTAAATACACTTCGTCCGGAACTGTGAAATTATCAGTATACTGCGAAGACGGTAATAATAAAAACAAGGTTAATCTGTTCATTGTTGTAAGCGACTCAGGTCAGGGTATGACAAAAGATCAGGTGGATAAAATATTTGACGAATATTCGCGTTTTAATCTTGATACAAACCGTTCAACAGAAGGCACGGGTCTTGGCATGGCGATCGCGCGCAGGCTGATAAACATGATGAACGGCGAAATCAGCGTTGAAAGCGAAGTCGGCAGCGGCACTACCTTCAAGGTGCGGCTGACTCAGGGAAGATGCGAATCAGGTCCGATCGGCGCTGATGTTGCCGAAAACCTGCGGCAATTCCGCACTCACTCCAGAGCGTTCATGAAGAGGGTTCAAATATCGCGCGAATCAATGCCGTACGGGAGCGTTTTAATTGTTGACGATGTTGAAGCGAATCTCTATGTCGCCAAAGGTTTGCTGACTCCTTATCATTTAAATATTAACACAGTAAACGGCGGATACGCGGCGATTGATAAAATTAAAAAAGGCGAAGTGTTCGATGTGATTTTCATGGATCATATGATGCCGGATATTGACGGTATCGAAACCACAAAGCAAATCCGCGGTTTGGGTTACAAAGAACCGGTTGTCGCGCTCACGGCAAATGCCGTAACAGGACAGGCAGAAGTTTTTTTAGAGAACGGCTTTGATGATTTCATTTCTAAACCGATAGACATACGCCAGCTAAACGCGATTTTAAATAAATATGTGCGCGACAAACAGCCTCAGGATGTAATCGACGCCGCGCGCCTTGAAAGCAGCACAGCCGCAGTCATCGCGCAGAAAGTCCCTCCGCAGCCGGTATCATATAAGGATACGCTTAAAACGCGTTTATTTACGCATAAAATACCCGGGCTGGATATTTATAAAGGTTTCCTTCGCTTTGAAGAAGACGTGGAATTTTACATCCGGGTTCTGCACGCGTATTCAAAAAGCATCCGCTCCGCGTTTGACATTATAAAAAATGTAAACGAGCAAAATCTCACCCTTTACAAAATAAACGTGCACGGCATTAAGGGAACAAGCCTTGATATTTGCGCGCAAAAAATAAGCGATGCCGCCGCGGCGCTTGAAAAAGCGGCCGCCGCATGCGATATCGGCTATATAAATGAACATAATCCTCCTTTTATAAAATCTATAGAAGAGATTGTTTCCAATTTGGATTCATTACTCGCCGATCTTGAATCAAAAAATCTTAAACCCAAAAAAAATAAACCTGATACATCGCTGCTTAAAAAACTTCTTGACGCCTGCGTCAGATACGACATGGACGGAGCGGACGAAATAATGTCGCAGATAGAATTATTCCAATATGATTCTGATGACGATCTCGTATTTTGGCTCCGTGAAAATATCGACATTGTAAATTTTGATGAAACCGCGGAAAAACTAAACAGCTTACTGAAGGAGGAGGATTAGTTAATGACAAAATCCGGTTTTGTTACAGCATCCTCAATTTCCGGCGGCCGAAGGAAAATAGTTTATGTTGATGATATGAATTACAGTTTAATATCTTTGAAAAAAGGGCTTAGTAAATTTTACGAGATTTATCTTTCCGAATCCGCCGCTAAAATGTATAAAATTCTTGAAAAGGTAACGCCGGATTTAATCTTGTTAGATGTCAATATGCCTGATGTTAACGGTTATGAAACGATAAAAGATTTAAAAGCCGATGATCGCTATAATAAAATACCCGTAATTTTCCTTACATGCAACAGCGACAGAGAAAGCGTGGTAAAAGGACTCAGCCTTGGAGCCGCGGACTATGTAATTAAACCGTTCAATTCCGATAAATTAATCGAAAGTATAGAAAATCTGTTTTCGGCAAAAATGAATACGGCAAGCAGGATTGCCGAAAAAAGCAACAGCGACACTCATATTCTTGTTGTTGATGATATGACAAGCATGTTAAGAACTATTCATCACGCGCTTCACGATAAATATAAAGTATCTTTGCTTTCAAATTCCGGAGTTGTCATTGATTTTCTGCAGAATAATAAGCCGGATTTGATCATATTGGATTATTTAATGCCGGGGCTGAGCGGTTTTGAGCTTATTCCAAAAATAAGAGAAATGCCGGGTTACGCCAATATTCCGATAATAATGGTAACAACAGAAGGAACATTCAGAAATGTGAGCGAAGCTATGGCGCTCGGAGCGAACGATTTTATAGTAAAACCATTTGAACCGAAAGAGCTTAATTTTAAGGCTGAAAAACATATTCGTCTGTCGCGGGATTTATTATTAAAAGACAGGGAAAATGAAGAAATAGCATATTTTCTAAATTGAGATAATTGAAAAAACATCTCATCAGCCGTATAATTGAGAGGATAAAAATGCGAATTGTAAAAACAATATTTTTGGTTTTCACCGCAATACTGTCAATCGTTATTTTATCCTCCTGCGCAGGTCATACTGTCGAAGAGAATAGAATAACAATGCTGACAATCGGAGTAATTGTAGTATTTTTCGGCGTTACGGCTTTTGTCATCGCTTTCCTTTTAATAAGCCGCAGAACCGGAAGGCAGCTTGAAGAACTTGTTAAAAAAAGAACAGACGAACTCGCCCTTCAAACAACAACGCTAACCACATTATTTGATTCAATCCCGGATCTTATCTTTACCAAAAATCATAAATTGAATTTCCTGCATTGCAATAAAGCGTTTTTGGAACATTTCGGAAAAGATATCGACGATCTTGTCGGAAAAAGCGATGTAGAAGCTTTAGATTTATCCGCCGATGTAGCGGAAGGCTTTAATAAAATTGATACAAAAGTAATTCAGGAAAAGCGAACCTATGCGCTGGAAGAACACATACCGCGAATCGACGGCACAAATCCTTTATATGAAACTATTAAAATGCCGCTGATGCTTGGAGACAAAGTCATCGGTATATTGGGCATTGCGCGTGATATTACAAAACGCAAAGAGATGGAGCATAAAATCACATCCAGCTACGAATACTCAAAAAAATTGAGCGATTCACTTTCTAAAATTACAAAGTCGCCGACAATCTCCGCCGGCATTTTAAAAGACGCCGCGGTCGCTGTCGCGATGGACGGCTGCAACGCATTGAACGCCCATCGTATCGGCATTTGGCGTTATATCGAAAATCAGAATATACTCGAAAGCATTACCCTTTACGACGCTCATTCAGGTGAAAATACCTCCTACGAAAAATACGATCTGTCGAGAAGCCCGGAATACGCAAGGCTTTTAAAATCCGAACGCGTTATTGTAATGAACAATACGCTCGAATGTAAATTAATTACAAGCACATTCGGGGGATACGATCATTTATGCGCGGCGCTTGACGCTCCCATTCGCGTAGACGGTAAACTGGCGGGAGTGGTTTGCATTGAACAATGGAGCTGCAGAGATTATCCCAATATGCGCGAATGGGTAATTGAAGAACAAAACTTCGCGTCTTCTTTGGCTGACCTTATGGCGCTCGCGATTTCCGGTTCTGAAAGACGCAACGCGCGCGACGCTGCGGAAACGGCGAATCAGGCAAAATCCGCTTTTCTCGCTCACATGAGCCATGAAATCCGCACGCCTATGAACGCGATTTTGGGCGTAACGGAACTTTTAATGCAGGATGAAAAAATTTCGCCGGAAATTGAAGAAGGTCTTAATAAAATTTACAGTTCCTGCGATTTATTATTGGGTATCATCAACGACATACTTGATTTCTCCAAAATAGAAGCGGGAAAACTGGATTTAATGCCTAATAATTATAAAGTCGCGAGCATGATAAACGACGCCGTTCATTTAAACATGATGCGCATTGAAAGCAAACCGATTGAATTTAAAGTTGATATTGATGAAAAAATCCCCTTTAGATTAATCGGAGATGAGCTTCGCATTAAACAGATTCTAAACAATCTTCTTTCCAACGCGTTTAAATACACCGATACCGGTTCTGTCACATTATCAGTCAAGGTAGAATCAATCCCCCTGCTCTCTTACTTGCCGGAGCATTCAATGAGAGGGCAGGTAAAATGGCCGGATAACAAAAAAGGCATAACTCTTGTTGTCGGAGTGCAGGATACAGGCCAGGGTATGACCAAAGACCAGCTTGAAAAATTATTCGATGAATATTCGCGTTTTAATACGGCGAAAAATATTTCAATAGAAGGAACCGGCCTCGGTCTTTCGATAACTCAGCGTCTTGTAAACCTGATGGGCGGAGATATACAGGTGGAGAGCAGACCCGGCAAAGGATCATTGTTTACCGTCCGCCTTCCTCAAGAACTTACAGAATCCAAAGAAGTTCTCGGCAAAGAGACAGTGGACAATTTCAGGCAATTTAAAGTCGGTTTTGTATCGCATAAAAAAAGAGGACAAATTGTCCGCGAACCAATGCCGTACGGTAATATATTAATTGTTGACGATGTTGAAACCAACCTGTTTGTCGCCGTTGGTCTGATGAAACTTTACAAATTGCGCATTGATACCGTTATGAGCGGGCCTGAAGCGATTGAAAAAATAAAAAACGGAGCAAAATACGACATTATATTTATGGATCATATGATGCCTGTGATGGACGGCATAGAAACCACAAAACGAATACGCGCGTTAAATTATACTGATCCTATTGTCTCTCTGACGGCAAACGCTGTAGCCGGACAATCTGATATGTTCCTTGAAAACGGTTTTGACAATTTTATTTCCAAACCGATAGATATCCGCCAGCTGAACGCCGTTTTAAATAAATATATCCGCGATAAGCAGCCGCCCGAAGTAATTGAGGAGGCGCGGCGTGAAGAGGCAGAAGCTCAGCAGGAAGCGGAGGAAGAGTCGGCAAACGAAAATATAAAAAACACTGGGGGGTTTACCGGAAAAATCCCGGGAATAAACACCACAAAAGGCCTCCTTCGGTACGAAGGCAATGTAGATACATATTTAAAAGTGCTTCGTTCATATGCCGCAAGCGTTAGATCTTTATTAACTTCGGTTCAAAATATCACAGATTCCGGTTTAAACGAGACAAATTTAAGCCTTTATAAAATAAATGTTCACGGTATAAAGGGTACAAGCCTTGATATATACGCCGAGCAGGTCGCAAAAGAAGCGAAAGATCTTGAAAGAGCGGCAGAAAAAGGCGATATTAGCTTTATAAGCGAACATAATAATCCGTTTATTGAAGCGGCGTGGAAACTGGTTAACGATCTGGAAGAGATATTCTCCTCCATGGATACGGATAATCCAAAACCAAAAATGGATAAACCGGCAAAAGACGTATTAAAGCAGCTTCAAGGTGCGTGCAAAGATTATGACATAGGCGCCGCGGACGAAGCGATGGCGCTGTTGGACAAATATCAATATGTGAACGATGACAGCCTTGTAGACTGGATTCGAAAAAACATGGATATGATGAACCTTAAAGATATTGCTGAAAAATTATCATATCTGGATAAATAACGGAGAGAGATTATGGAAACATTGGATACAAAACCGGCAGGTGAATCATCGGGCGACAAGAAAAAAATAATCTACGTGGACGATGTTAGTTACAGTTTGATAACAGTAAAAAACAGGTTAAGTGATTATTATGATATATTTCCGGCAGAATCGGTTGTAAAAATGTACGAGCTTCTTAGCTTTGTTAAACCTGATTTAATTTTATTAGATGTTAATATGCCTGATATTGACGGTTACGAAGCTATAAAAGGTTTAAAATCGGATGATAAATATTCTCAAGTGCCGGTTATTTTTCTAACAGGAAAGAGCGACAGAGAGAGCGTGGTTAAGGGCCTGAGCCTGGGAGCAGCAGACTATGTAATAAAGCCGTTCTCGGCGACAAAATTAATTGAAAGTATAGAAATTATTTTAAACCCCGGCGAAGGTAAAGAAATATCTTTTGAAGATGAAGACGGCAATAAACCGCCTGTTCTTGTTGTTGATGATGTAAGCAGTATGCTGCGGGCGATGCAATACGCCCTGCAAGACAGGTACAAAGTATTCATACTTTCCAAATCCGAAGATGTAATGGATTTTCTGCGTACAAAAAAACCTGAGTTAATCGTTCTTGATTATTTAATGCCTGTCCTGAACGGATTTGATTTAATCCCAATGATACGCACGCTTCCCGAACACAAAGAAACCCCGATTATCATAATTACAACGGAAGGAACTCACGATCATGTAAGCGAAGCCATGAGTATCGGCGCTTCAGATTTTATCGTAAAGCCGTTTAAACCAAAAGAGCTTAACGACAAAGTCGCAAGGCACATACGAATCTCCAGAGAACTGGCAAAAATCAGAGATGATAATAAAAAGTTAATGGGTTAATGCTTTTTACAAAGCGGCTTTTTATAAAGCTTCAATTTTATCAACTTCCAGGATCACTGCCCCTTGATCATCAGTTACAAACCCGTTTACAAGCAGGGGGTGTTGATCAAAGAGCAGCTTGCTGTAACGATCATAAACTTGGGGAAAGATAACAGTTTCATACATTGCTGTTTCATCTTCAAGGCTTAAAAAACTCATAGTTAAGCCGTCTTTTGTCCAGACTTCCTTCTGTGTTATCGGCCAGCCGATTATTTTTATATTTCGCCCGATATAATTTTTTATCTGGCATGCTTTAACGCGGTCTTTTATTTTTGATATACGGTCTGTGTACAAAATTAAAGGATGCGCGTTTCTGAGAAAACCCAAAACATTGTATTCCTCCCATAATGAATTGTTTTGTACAACAAGACAGGCTCTCTCTCTTGATTCAGGCTTTTCGTTCTGTGAAAATAATTCGCCTTGTCTGCTCGGTTTTTCCGAAAGAGCAGATAACAAACTGCGCGCCTGCATAACTCTTGTTATGCCGCCTGAAATACTGTCAAAAACGCCGGCCGGGCACAGCGCGGTAATATCTTCTCTGTTAAGCCGAACGCGTCTTGAAAAATCTTCAAGCGAAACATAAGGCCCTCCCCTTGCGCGCTCTTCGATAATATTATTAACTCCTGTCACAGACAAACCTTTTACCGCCATAAAACCTATAACAACATTTTTTTTAAAACCGAAATATTCATACCGCGAGATATTTATATCCGGCCCTTCGGTTAAAAGCTCCATTCTGCGAATTTCCGCGATGTACGCGTGCGGGCGGTAATATCCGCCTTGATTGGAAAGAACAGCCGCCATAAATTCCGCCGGATGGTGCACCCTTAAATACGCAGATTGAAAAGAAACCATTGCGTAAGAAGCGGAATGAGGTTTGCAAAACGAATAACCGTCGAAGGAAAGCATCATAGCCCAAATTTCCCGTATTGTTTTTTCATCTACGCCGTTTTTCCGGCAGCCGTCAAAAAACTGGTTTTCATACACTCTTAATTTTTGCGCTCCTGCTTTCTTCGCGATAACCTTGCGCAGTTTATCGGCGCCCGCTTCGTCAAAACCCGCGAGCGCGGCGGCGGTTTTGCTTACATCTTCCTGATAGCACAAAATGCCGTAAGTCTCGTTTAAAATTTTATCAAGACGCGGATGTAGAGGATCCCACGCGCCGCCTTTAAGCCGCCTTACATATTCAGAGATAAATTTATTAGCGGCAGGGCGTATGATGCTTGAATGAATCACAATATGATCAAAATCTCCCGCTCCTGTTTTTTTCTGCAGCTGACGCATCGCGGGGCTTTCGATATAAAAAACTCCGATGCTGTCGCCCTTGGCAAGCGCTTCGATTGTCGGCTCGTCGTTAATTGGATGCCATGTATTTTGATCGATTTGTATACCCTGCTCTTCAAGGTTTGCTAAAGCGTCTCTGATAACCGCAAGGCTCCTGTTTCCCAGAAGATCAATTTTTACAAAGCCGGCGGCTTCCGTCCCTTCCTTTTCCCACGCCAGAAGCGGAAACCCATCCAGAGATTTTTCAATTGGCGCGTAACGATTAACAGGCTGCGGAGTGATTACAATTCCTCCGCAGTGCATGCTTAAACCCCTGGGCAGCCCTTCAATTTTTGAGGCAATCCGGTAAATTTCCATCCAGAGAGGATCGATATTTTCCTCTTTTTCGCGAAAATCAAATATTTTTCTTTCTAAATTTGATATTTCCGCGTCCGGAAATCCGTATGCTTTTGCCGTTTCCCGCAGAGCGGATCGGGAGCGGAAAAAATTATGATTCGCCACTCTCGCGCAATAATCGCTTCCGAATTCTTCGATTAAAGATTTTATTATTTCGTCTCTTTCATCCCACGCAAAATCAACGTCGATATCCGGCGGATCCGGCCTTGCGCTGCTTAAAAAACGCTCAAAATACAAGTTATGCGCAATCGGATCAACATTGGTGATCCCAAGCGAGTAAGAAACAATTGAAGCGGCTCCTGATCCCCGCCCGCATGTTCTTTGGCTGCTTTTAGCTGACTGAGCGGAAACTTTCGCTATTTTTACAATATCGTCCATGCGCAGAAAATACGGAGCGAAACCCATTTTTTCAATCACTTCCAGTTCGTATTCAATACGATCAACCTCCATGTCGCCGAGTTCGCCGTAACGCAGCGAAGCGCCGCTGTAAACCCTCTGCCTTAACTCATCTGCGGGTTTTTCTCCGTAAGAAGGGAAAATAAAACCGTTAAAGAGTTCGTTAAATTGACACTTAGCGGCAATTTCTTCGGCGCCTTTTACCGCCTGAGGCCACGATTTTAAAAAACTCGACAGCTGTTCGCTGTTTTGAAAAACGCCCTTCCCATTGGAAACTGTTTCATCGGACTCAAGGTTTCCGATAGTTTTATTTAATCCAATTGCGCGTAACGTTTTATGAACGGAATAATCGTCTTTTTCCAGAAACAAACTTGTGTCAAGAAAAGCAAGGGGGAGATTCAGCGATTTATGAGCGCCGATAACGCTTAAACATTCGCGGGTTACAGCGGCGTAAAGACTTTTTACATTTCCCGCAAGCAAAGTTAAAGCGGCGCTGTCCGCGCAGGCAAGCGTAAGCCCTGAAGAATTTTCGCGTAACAATGAAACAGGATCAAATTTTTTAACGTCTTTATTGCGCATCGACAATATTTCGCATAATCTGCTGAACCCTGCCCTGTTCCCGGCAAAACAATAAATGTTATTTGAAGTTTTTTTATGATCGATACTCAGCGCCGCGCCGATAACAGGGCGTATTCCTCTCTCTTTAGCCGCTTCTAAAAACGAGTGCACCCCGTAAAGATTATTTAAATCGCAGATTGAAACAGTTTTTATTCCGAAAGAAACAGCCGCGTCCATCAGCGCTTCCGGTTTATGGACGCCGTAAAGGAATGAGTAAGCGGATATTAATCCAAGCCTAGTAAGCATAGGCAAAATCTTTTTTTGACGCCGCAAGAACAATACCGCGCGTAACTTTGCCCGCGCCGTAGCGAAGCTGTATTTTATCCGCCGCTTCCTGTAATTTGCGGCTTTTTGTATCTGTCTCAAGCTCAAATAAATCCGGTTCATAGCCTAGAGGAGAAAAATCTTCAAGGGAAACGGAAATTGAACGTATGCGGACGCGGCGTATTACGCTTTTTTGATATAAACCAAAAGCCGCCGTTATTATATCTTTATCCGTTACCAGAAGGTTTTTCTTTTTTTCGCTTATATCGGCTTTCACCGCGTCCGCGTAAATGACAGATAACTTAACGGCGGACGCGCCCAATTTATCTCTGCGCATTTGAAGCCCCGCGTTCCCGCAGACGGAAGTGATCGCGCCTTTAATTACAGTTTCATCTATCGCGTCCTGCGAAAAATCGGCTCTGCTTTCTATAACTCTGTTTCCCGCGGAAGCGACGGGGGAATCATCGATACCGCGCGCGCTGTCACGCAAAAGAATGCCCTTTTTGCCGAACAGCGACAATGCTTCGCTGTCGCTTAAAGCGGCTAATTCGCCTGCTTCACGGAAACCTGTTACGCGAATAGTTTTCATTAACGAGGAGCCGAGACCCGGCAGCAGCGCAATATCCTGATGAGAAAGAAAAGCGGCTTCTTCTCCCCGGCGAACTTCTATAAGACCTTCGGGGCGAATCGTTCTGCTTGCCACCTTGCAGACAAGTTTATTTGTTCCCGCCGCCGCCGCGGCTTCAATTTTTGTTTTATCAAGAATTTCATTTTGAATATGACAAACACAGTCAGACGCGGGGCCGAAAATCCGCCGTGTGCCCGTTAAATCGAGATAAATATTTCCGGCGCCGTCGTTCTGCCACACAGGAGCATAGCGGCTTATTACATCTTCAAGAAGACTGTTAACTTTTGAATAGGCGCCGGGATCCGGCGGCACCACCATTAATTCTTTTACGATCCGCTGAGCAGCGGAAAGAGGCGCGCCGTATTTTACGCCTTCCTTAAGCGCGGCAGGCGACACATCCCAGGCAACCGCCTGCCCTCCCGCTCTGCCGGCAATCACATACGGCCTTCCCCGCAGAGAGCTATCGAACAGCTCCGCCGCCGCCGCGCGAAAACCAATGATGTTAAGATGGGCGATTGTCCTCATCCATTTTTTCCAAAATCTTTTTCAGCGTTAGGGCATTCTTTACAGCCTGCCCTCTCGCGTGATTATTAAAATAAACAAGTATTTTATCCGCTTTTATTACAATGCGCTTAATCCGCTGCGCCGCGCCTTCAAGTTCCTTATCGCTGTACAAATAGTCATACCTTGCGCGGCTGTCCGAACCCCACCATTTATCGGCGTTTCTGCCATGCAGGCGAAAATACGCAAGCGGCGAAGTGGAAACATCCAGCACAGGCGGCAGCCCCTTTATATCCGGCAAATCGGTGGAAACATAGGAAACTTGTCTTTTTTTAAACTCATCGATTACCCGGTTATTGTTCCAGTCGGTATTTCTGAACTCGACGGCGGAGGGGATACCCGAAAATTCGGTTAAAATCCTGTCCAGATGCCGCCTGTTATCGGCCTCGTAGTGAAATGAATAAGGAAATTGAAACAAAACCGCTTCCAGTTTGCCAGCTTCCGCCAGCGGTTCAATCGCAGCAATGTAAGTTTTCGCCTCATCCTGCCACTTGGAGGGATCCACTTTGTGAGTAAGAGACTGAGGCGCCTTTATAGAAAAAGCCAAATTTCCGGAACTTTCTACCATATGCCGTATTTGTTCAGCGGTGGGCATGACGTAGTAGGAAAAATTGAGTTCGACGGTAGAAAACTGCTCCGCGTAAAAAGGAAGATACTCCTCCTGTTTTGTTTTTTGAGGATAAAAAGGGCCTACCCATTCATTGTACGAGTAGCCGCATGTTCCAACGGCGATCTTGTCCATACTATAATACTACACGTTTGTATAGGATTTGTCAAGCCCCTTAAAAAATCAAAACAAAAACTTGCGTTTTAAAATAGTTTTATAAACTAGCCGAATTTAAACGTTCGTTTTTTTTAAGCAGCGTGGGGGGGGAAACAGGTAAGTCTGTTTAACCTCAAATTATTTAGGAGGAGTGAATTATGTTGAAAAAACTGATTGTGGTCATGGTCGTATTCGCATTGATCACAGGGACTGCATTTGCTCAGGCAAGTCTGGGCGGACAGTTAATGATTGGTACAACTTTTCTTAGCGGTAATGGTGATTCCGACGATGTAAACATGGGCGGACAGCAATACCATGAAGCAAAAATGTCTGCGAATTTCGGCGACGGTAAGGGCGGCGGAAAATTAGTATTTACTGTCGGAAACGACACTGGATACGACGGCGCTCTGGGGCCGGCATGGAAAAGAGCATGGGGCTTCCTGTTCTGGAGACCGGCTGANCTTTTCAGAATGCAGGTTGGCGTTAACGCTGACGGCGATTTCGGCGCAGCGCAGATCTCCGGCTGGGGATTCACAGGCGAAGCAAAGAACTCTGTAGGCGCAGTCAGTGATTATAACGGCTGGGGCA
>WQRN01000015.1 GCA_009786715.1 Treponema sp. | reverse complement strand
GATTTACCAAATTTCTTTTAAACATTTTATGAATGATCGGGCTGCAAATTAATGAATGAATATACATTAAAAGGTGATTTTCGTTATTTCATAACATATATGTTGAGCGGATTTTTATATCTAACTAAACCTCTTAATTTAAATGAAAAAGATATATTATATATAAAAAAATTAATTTCATTAATAAATACTCTTTATCTTTCATACAGCTCATTTTATAGCTTAGTAGAATATGTTGAAGGAAGTAAATATTCCAAAGAAAAATATTATTTTAATCTGGCGGTATCCCACTATAAAAATAACGAGTTAGACCTTGCGATTGATAAATTAACACAAGCTATAAAGATAAACCCATGCTATGAATTGGCGCTTTTAAAACGAGCAATAATATATCTTCAGTGTTTTTTAGTTTCCGCAGGTTTATATGATACCCCCATGTTAACCATTTCACTTAGATGTATAGGGGTTCCTGTATTTCAACAGCAAAGGGATATTTGCAATAATATCGAACTAAATTATTTTTCTATGGCAATGGATGATATTGCAAATGCCGTAAACTTTATTCCTGAAAATAAAAATAAATTAATAAATGAAAACTTGAAAGTAAAAAAACAAACAATATATCAAGATGAATTCTTTATTATAATGAAGGAGTTTATTGCTATTCATGGTATGGAAATATTTAATAACGAAAGATTTAAAGCGCATTTTTACGATTATTTAAACGGTGATTATAAAAAGGACGCAAACTTTTTATTACATGCAATAAAAAATAATATTCACAATGAAATTTTAAAAAGTACAAATATAAAAGAAACAAGAAAAAATATTATTGTAAATTTAGAAAGCGATTCATTTTTAACAGAATCAATAACTTTCAAAAATGATTTAACCCATGCTGTCAGAATCACAGATATTCTGTTTTCTTTGTTAAAACCCGCCTACCAAATCTCCTGCGATCCCCTTACAACGCGAAAGCCGTTTACCCATGTGGCTTCCCCAGGAACCTGACTGTTACGCACAACGCTTCGCACATTACTGATAGCATTGCTCCAACCGCCGCCGCGTCTTACCCTCTGGGGCGGATTGTTGAATGCCGCAGCTTGAGAATCAGAAGGGCCTGTGGGATTAAGAATGCCTGCGGCGTCAGCGTTAACAGGTTTGGTGGAATTATGATCAATAAAGTAATAATCGCTCTTGTATGAGGCAAACCAATCCCATACCCACTCTGTTATATTTCCGCTCATATCGTAAATGCCAAGAGCGTTGGGAGCTTTTGTTCCAACAGTTTGAGTTGAACCCGCGTCGGCGCCGGTTTTAATGGTATCGTTATACCATGCGACAACAGTCGCGTCATTGCTTCCTGAATAGGTAAAGTTTCCGGGTGTATTATTCCCTCCCCTTGCAGCGTATTCCCATTCAGCTTCTGTAGGCAAGCGGTAACCGATGTTATTCCAATCTGCAATAACATTTGCACCGATGATAGACTGTACAGCAGGCCGGACACCGCCGGTTCCCGCTAAATTAGCGCTATATGTTTCGCCGGATATCGTATAAACCCTATGAGGGCTGGGAGTTGCCGGGTTGTCATCATCATCCATCATTAAATCTGTTAGCTTATTGCAATACATAACCGCGTCATACCAGGAAACTCTGTCAACAGGGCGTACATCGTTTCTGTAAAATTGACTGGGATTCACTCCCATTACATCATAATATGATTTGTTTGTATCCTGCCTGCTAACCTGCGTTATCTCATATCTGCTGATATAAAAACCGTCAAGCGTTACGCGCCGTGTCGGGTACGAGTGATACGCGGCAGGGCTTCCCGAAACGCCTGAATCGCCCATTACAAAACTTCCGCGCGGAACCCAAATCATGTCAGGCGCTGGCGGCGCCCATCTTGCGTAAAGATTTAACACATTAGAAGAATTTGCTCCGGTTGAAATATAATCGGTAAAATCCCACGGCTCTGATGCGAGGTTTGCGTCTCTAATAACTTGAGTAACCGCATTATTTATCGTGTCAATTTTTGTTTGATTATCATTCTTGGGATCATTACTTGCATACCATCCGTAAAAAGACCATGCGCTTCCTATTTGGCTTAAGGGCAAAGACGGCATAAACGGCTCTCTTGCCTTGCTGTCACCGACAAAATGCTGCGGAGGCGCCATTGCCGAACTATAAGCATTACTTGGCAGACTGCCGTTCGCGTTTCCCAGATGAAAAACGACAGTGTAAGCTTTCATGTCCCATTTTGCGAAAAGAGTAAGATTTGAAGTAACAGGCGCGTTAAAGTCATATATCGCGCCGCTTGCGGAGTTGATATGCCAGCCCTCAAAGCCCATATCTGTATCAGGATGAGTCATGATAGGCGGCAGGAGCACTCTTTCGCCGTGCTCTACAACTTGCAATGCGGGAGCCGGAGTTCCGCCTGCCGAATTAAATGTAACATAATAAATATTCGCAGCCCATCTTGCGTGAAGAATAAAGGCATCATTTTTTAAGAAATTATTTTCAATATCGTCAACTTCATTCAATCTGCTCGCAGCAAAGTCCCATAATGCACCTGCTTCAGTATACCAGCCGGCAAAAGTATGCCCTTCTCTGACAAGAGGGCCCGGATCGATAATTTTTCCGCCGCTTGCGCCGCCAAGCCCTGCAAAAATGGTAAAGTTTACGCGAGTTAATTCCTGACCGTTTGGACGAGTTCCGCCGTTAACCTGCAAATGAACAGTGCGTGAATATGTGCTCCATCTTGCGTATAACGTAATTGTGCCGTTAACAGGGCCGTTGAGTATGTCATTTTCAAAATCCCATTTATCGTTCATATCAATGCTGTTATGTTCTGCTAAATTCGTTACAAGCGAACCATCATTTGTAAACCAGCCGATTAAACCGTGTATGCCGTCAGTCGGCAGTACAGGAGGTTCTATAATTTTATTACCGGGAATTATTTTTTGATCTTCAACCGTTATGGCATTGCCCTTCTGGTTTTTCGGAAAGACACCGGAAGGAAATATGTCAATATAATTTGTATCGAATTTAACAGTGACAAAATTTTGTTTCCATTCAGCGGTAAGAGTGATAATGCCGTCGCCGTCAACATCATCCTGTTCTTTTACAGATCTGTCATCCATATCCCAAACATTGCCGTTTTCGTCAATCCAGCCGCCGAAACCTAAGGTCAAGTTGGGATGAGATACCGCGCGGACTCTCGAAACTTTATTGCCGTATAAAACTCTAAAGGGATACGGCTGAGGGTTTCCGCCGTTTGAATCCAAATACACAACCGCAAAATTGGCGCCGCTTTTTTCGGTACAAGTACAGTCAGATTCACCAGTGCAATTACACACAGAATTACCGCTGCATGAACATCCTGTTGCCGCATCTTCGACCCACCATTTTTCAATAATTGGGTTAGTGCAAGTAAAAAAGAAAGTGCAAAACGATATAATCAAACCGAAAAACAGTCTAATATTACAATTTTTCATAATATCCATCCTAATAGAATTATATATTCAAATAATTCATTACATTATAGTATATATATGTGAAATGTCAAAGAAATTTAAATATATTTAATTGACTTAATACGGATACTTTTATATTAAGGAGGCTAATATGAAAAAAATATTATTCATGTTTTTACTGCCATTATCCGCGCTTCAGCTCTCCGCGCAGGAAGAAAGCATGACAACATCAAGCGAGCTTGTTCTGCAGGTCTCTTCTCTGCCGGAGGCAAAGCTTGGGTATACTTTCAGTTTTCGTTTTCCTGTACTGCAGGGTGAAAGCGATCTGACAAAAGATAATAACCTTAAGCTGCATTTAACAGCGGAAATAACCCCCGTTTCACTTAACGGGATATTTAAGGCAGTTTTAACGCCGATAGCGTTTTTGGAATTTTCCGCGGGCGCAAGAGCCGGAGCGGGCTGGAATATTAATCTCTTTGGAAGTGACATTTACGGAAATGGATTGAATATGTACAACGAATCGGACAGCATATCTTATATTGACGGAAAGCCTTTTGATGCTCTTTTATGGAAAGCATGGCTTGGCGGAACTTTTCAGTTTGATTTAGCCGCGATCATCCCTGGAGAATGGAACCATGTTGTTTTCCTTACTTACCATGAAATAAATTATCATGCCAATACAAGAGCAGCTGCGGGAGAAGCATGGTACTTTGAAGCCGATGACGGTGAAAATTTTAATACATTTAATTACTACGGTAATATTGTTTTAGGTTATCAAATGCCAATTTTCCTCAACATGGTCGCTTTCATGGCGGAGATGGATTATGCAATACATAAACATATATCCGAATGCAATGACATCGGCCTTGATTTAATGCGGTGGAAATTTTCCAATATTTTAAATTTTATAATTACAGAAAAACTAAGCATTGCACTTATCACCCAGTTAAGAACACGCAGGAACTTTACCAACTTTGATGAACATACAAGCGAAAAACCATTTTTGCATTTCACGAAACGAATTTTAGACACATCCGATCCGGTGCGTTTGGAATTTTATCGCATCGCGGCGATCGTCTCATATAAATTTTAAATGAAAAAAACCGCTGTGTTGATTCAACGCAGCGGTTTAAAATTAATAAAAATTAAATTAGAAACTATAAGAAATGCCTATCGCAAAACTGATTCCAACATCACCGCCTGTTACGCCTATTCCGGCGAAGGTGCAGTTTGCGTAAATATCAAAACCATCAAAGAGCGTAACGCTTATTCCGGGAATTATCGCTACACCAGCGCCGTTATCGCTGTCAAAAAATGAATACGGTGTATAATTTTTAAAGGGAATAGTTATGCCAAGTTCTGCGGTAACAGGATCGAACTCATAAGTAAATGATAAACCTAAACCTGTAAAACCGTTATCTCCGCTGTATAACGAATTAAACAGTATGTGAGCTGACGCTTCTATACCTAAACCAAAAGAGGTTCCCCAGCCTGCGATTATATCAAGTCCGACAAGGGAGTCGGGATAGGCGAATGGAATATTTGCCTGAAAATAAATATCGCCTGCATCTGAGCTGTAATTGAAACAGACACCCGGAAAAAGAGTTCCGCTGAATATATCATCGCCTCCTGAGTAAAGATCGATAGTATTTTCATCCGAGACAATTATAGACAATGTGGAAGTATCGCTTAAGCTGATATTGAATCCTGCCATAAAATCCAGATACAGATACATTGGTAATTTATCGCCGTCTTTTGTTAAGCCCAATTCATAGCTTAACCCTGCGCTTAAATCCAACATTCCATCAAAGAAAGAATTTTCATACACAATACTGGGAAAAAGATAAGGATACATTCCCTCAGAGTCGTTTACATCCAATATCCCAAATTCAAGACCGACCGTAAAACCTATCCCATCGTCTTCTTCCTGCGCTGCGGCAACTCCCGCTAACAGACTTAGAGCAATTACAAAAATCAGAAACCTTTTCATTTTTTCCTCCTGTGATTAGTTTCAACAAAATAAAAAAGACGCCTCAGACCTCAGAAAGATCCGCAGCGCCCTTGCTTTTATAACTCTAAACAATTTTCAGGTTTTTGTCAAGCCCTATTTGAAAAAATCCATTATTCGTATATTGGCGAATATATTGACACGGTACCCAGGCGGAACTCCGGCATTAATATGTTTTTGATTTAAAATAAGATAATCAAAACCAACTCCAAGTTTTACAAAACCAAGCACAAAGGGAACTGTAGCGCGTAAATAAGGTCTAAGCGCAGCGTAACCGCAAATACATTTGGTTAAGCCGCCGCCCAATCCTACTCCCATAAAAGACAGGAAATAAAATTCACATGTTAAGCCGAAATAGTAATCAAACATATTATCATTTGCGTCTACGGTATCTTTCCAGTTTTTAGATTTATAATAATCTTCCAATTCTTTATCACCGTACCTGTAGCCAAATCCCAAGTCCGCGAGTACCGCAAGCTTTAACTTGCCGTCGGAAAATGAAAAGTTATAGCCTGATTGAACGCCCAAACCTGCCGATCCCGCTGTTCCAATACCGCCGTATAAACCGGCGTTAAGCTCAAACTGCGCAAATGCAATACTTGTTACAGCAACAATCATTGTTAAAACCAATACAATTTTTTTCATTAAATCTCCTGTTTACGTGATATTAACTTTGCCCTGATAAACGTTAAAAAACGTTTTTAAATAACAGGCGCTATTTGCTAATGTTAATATATTATAACAGGAGCGTCAAGTTACTGTTTATAAGCGAATAATTTGATTTTTTATAGTATTTTAATGCCTGCCGTGTCACAGCCCAACACGGTTTCTTTATCCCAAACAGAAACCTGCACTTCGCCTATATGCGCTTTTTGCAGTATTAGCATACATAACCTGGACTGCCCTATTCCGCCGCCCATTGTAAGAGGCAGTTTCCCTTCTAAAAGCATTTTATGGAACGGAAGATTTCTGCGGTTGTCACACCCGGCTTTTGTAAGCTGGGAGTCCAATGATTGGGTGTCCACGCGGATACCCATCGAGGAGATTTCGAAGGCGCAGCCTAATACATCGTTCCAGAACACAATGTCGCCGTTCAATGTCCAGTCATCATAATCGGGGGCGCGCCCGTCATGTTTAACGCCGGATTTTAAAATATCGCCGATTTGCATTATGAACGCTGTTTTATTTTCTTTTAAATACGCGTTCTCTCTTTCTTTGGGGGAGAATTGCGGATACAAATCTTCCAGCTGCTGCGTTGTTATAAATTTTACATCACGCGATAAATTGAAAGTTAAAGCCGGATATATCTGTTTAATTTTATCGGCTGTATCGCAAATCGCACCTACAATCGCTTTAACAGTTTTTCTTAACAGATCTTCGTTACGCGATTCTTTTTCGATGATTATTTCCCAATCCCACTGGTCAACATAAATTGAATGAAGGTTATCCATCTCTTCATCGCGCCTGATTGCGTTCATGTCGGTGTAAATTCCTTCACCCGATGGAAAACCGTAATTAAAAAGCGCCATACGTTTCCACTTTGCGAGCGAATGAACAATAGCCGCATTGGTTCCCGTTTCTTTGATGTCAAACTGAACAGCGCGTTCAACGCCGTTAAGGTCGTCATTCAAACCGCTTTGAGGCTCTACAAAAAGCGGGGCAGAAACGCGCTTTAAATTTAACGCTTTGGACAAATGATCCTCAAACTGATGTTTAATCGCGCCGATCGCTTTTTGAGTTTCGTACACCGACAAAACAGACTGGTAATTTTCAGGTAAAATCAACTTACTCATAAATCCTCCATATTCATTCCGGAAAGATAACCGGCATTTTGTTTAAACATTTTCTTTGTCATTTCTTTAATTTCCTGTAAACCTAAGACCGCGGAAGTTAACGGATCGAAGGCGATTGCCTGATACACTTTTTTCGGATCACCTGACAACGCGCCTTCAACGGCGAGCTCTTCGCAGATTGAACTTGTGTGTATAATTGCCGCAAGCTGATCCGGGAGTTTTCCAATCTTTACCGGTTCAAACCCGTGAGGGGAAGCAAGCACAGGCACTTCTACGCACGCGCCTTGCGGCAGGTTGTCTATTAAGCCTGAGTTTATAACATTCCCATTAAATTTAAAAAGAGTTTTATCTCCAAACATCGCGTTAAAAATATACGCCGCGTATTCATGTCCGCGGTTTAAATCGACATTTGGCTCATTAAGCCAGTCTTCAATTTCTTTTTTCCATGTTTCCTTTCTGCTAAGGTAATCGTTTAAAATATAAGCGTACGCGCCGGGGTTCCAGCCTGTTCCGGGCAGACAAAACTTTTCGATTAAATCTGGGCGTTTTCTAAACCACGCATTGTATTCCGAATTGTGCCCTGACGATTCTGTAGGATAATAATCCAGAAGCAAAAACATTTCGTTACGCACAATTTCTTCGTTGTAGATTTTTGGATTTTTCAGCGCTTCCTTTAAAAGCGGATACGCGTCTTTTCCTTTCCATTTATAATCAAGGTAAAAAGCCTGATGGTTTATACCTGCGCAAGTGTAGGTTATATCTTCGTCTTTTGCGCCGATCCAACTCGCAAGCATACTCGCTGTCCCCTGCACGCTATGGCAAAGGCCGGAGATTTTTAAATGCGGAAAACTGCTCTGCATGGCGCGGCATAACATCGCCATTGGATTTGTGTAATTCAGAAAAACCGCGTTAGGGCAGTATTTTTCAATATCTTTGCAAATATCAAGCATTACAGGAATTGTCCTTAACGCGCGGAAAATTCCGGCGGGCCCTCTTGTATCGCCAACGTTAATATCAACACCGAACTCTTTCGGAATCTCGATGTCGTAGCGCCAAATATCAACATCTCCGTTGAGGATTGTGCAAAGCACGCCGTCGGCGCCTTCCAGCGCTTCGGCGCGGTTATTAGTAGAAATTACTTTTGCGCCGTAATTTCCCGCTTTAATAATTTTTTGTACTGCTTTTGTTATATAATCAAGACGCGCCTGATCGATATCCATGAGCGCAAATGTCGCATCCTTAAAAGTATCGAAAGTAAGGATATCCCGAACTAATGTTCTGGTAAACCCAAAACTGCCTGCGCCGATAAATGCGAACTTCGCCATCCAATTCTCCTATCCTGATATTATATAGCCATATACGGTAATTTGCAGTATATAATATTTTAGGAGTTAATAATGCCATACCATTTGGCAATCGATATAGGCGCGTCTTCCGGGCGCTGCGTCGCAGGCTGGCTGAAAGACGGTGTTCTTCAGATTGAAGATGTTCACCGTTTTCCAAACAGCATGACAGAGCGCGGCGGACATTTATGCTGGGATATAGATTCGCTCTTTGTTGAAATTTTAACAGGGCTTTGTAAATGCCGCGAAACTGGTAAAACGCCGCAAACAGCGAGCGTAGATACATGGGCAGTTGATTCTGTTCTTCTTGATGAAAGCGGCGCAATATTGGGCGATACGATCGCATACCGGGATAAGCGGACAGAAGGATGCGATGCCGATGTGTACGCAAAAATCCCTGAAGCGGAACTTTACAGGCGCACAGGAATTCAAAAACAATTATTTAACAGCGTATTCCAGCTCCGTGCAATTCAACGAGACACCCCTGCCCTGCTTGACCGCGCCGCAAGTTTTATGATGCTTCCTGATTATTTTCATTACAAACTCTGCGGAAAAATTTCCTGCGAATACACAAACGCAGCAACAACGGGTCTTGTGGACGCAGTTAGGCGCGATTGGGATTACGATATTATTAATAAACTTGGTTTTCCTTCGCGCCTTTTTAAGCCGCTGACAAAACCGGCAACGGCGCTTGGAAATTTTAGCGCGGAGATTCAAAAAGCTACAGGTTTTAACTGCGAGGTAATAACGCCTGCGGCCCACGACACGGCAAGCGCGGTAATGTCCGTTTCAAACGAAGACGCAATATACATCAGCAGCGGAACATGGTCGCTTATGGGCATTGAAAAAGAAACGCCTGATTGCAGCGAAGAAGCGCGGATTTTAAATTTTACAAACGAGGGCGGATTTGAAAAATATTGTTTTTTAAAAAACATAATGGGCTTGTGGCTTATTCAGGAAACAAACCGCGAACTTGGAAATGAATCTTCATTCGCGCATTTATCTGAACTTGCCGAAAAGGAAAATATCAATTCCATAATTGACGCAAACAACAGCCGTTTCTTTTCGCCGAAAAGCATGACAGCGGAAATTCGCGCCGCCTGCGCTGAGACGGGGCAGGAATCGCCGCAGACGCTTTCGCAGTTTGCAAGAGTTATTTACCGCAGCCTTGCGCAATGCTATTCAAGGACGGTAAATGAAATTGAAGGGTTGGCAGGGCAAAAGTACGAATCAATCTACATTGCAGGAGGCGGCGCAAGAGTTGAATATCTGAACAGATTGATTGCGCAAACGACGGGGAAAACAGTCCTTGCCAATCCGGCGGAAGCAACCGCAATCGGTAATATAGCGGCGCAGATGATCGCCTGCGGTGAATTTAAAAATCTGAAAGAAGCCCGCGAATGTATTGCAAAATCATTTCATATAAAGGAATATAAACCATGAGTTTTGAAACCGCGAAAGATCAATACAAATCATTTAATGTTGACGTAGAACAGGCGTTAAAAATTACCGCGGAAACACCCATTTCAATTCAATGCTGGCAAGGCGATGATGTAACAGGTTTTGACAACGGATGCGCAGGCGGCGGCATACAGGCAACAGGCAGCTATCCCGGCAGGGCGCGAAACTTTGACGAACTTAAAGCCGACTTTTTAAAAGCGTGTTCGTATATACCCGGTAAAAAACGAATTAATCTTCACGCAAGTTATGCGGTGTTAGCAGACGGAAAAACAATAGACCGTGATGCGATTGAATTTAAACACTTCTCTCCATGGGTTGATTTTGCGCGCGAAACCGGTATTGGCATCGACTTTAACCCAACATGTTTTGGTCACAGCAAAGTTAAAGACGGTTTAACATTATCAAGCCCTGATAATAAAACACAGCGCTTTTGGATTGAACACTGTAAACACTGCCGGCGCATTGCGGACGAAATCGGAGCGGCTTTAAATGATAAAGTTTTAAATAATATCTGGATACCCGACGGGTTAAAAGACATTCCCGCCGACCGCAAAGGGCCGCGCGAAAGACTAAAAAACGCGCTGGATGAAATTTTTTCTGAACAGCTGGAGAATGTTATCGACTGCGTGGAAAGCAAAGTATTCGGAATCGGGCTTGAAAGTTATACGGCAGGTTCAAATGAATTTTATCTTTCTTACTGCGCCTCGAAAAAAAATGTTTATCCGCTTTTAGACAACGGGCATTTTCACCCAACGGAAAATGTTGCAGATAAAATCTCCGCATTTGCTTTATTTTTTGATTACCTTCCGTTCCACATTACGCGGCCAATGCGCTGGGACAGCGATCATGTTACTTTATTCAACGATGAGTTAAAAGAACTGTTTACGGAAATTGTAATAAGCGGCGCGTTACCTAAGGCAAAAATAGGGCTGGATTTCTTTGACGCTTCGATTAACCGCATTGCGGCGTGGATCATCGGCACAAGGTCTGCGCAAAAGGCATTGCTGTACGCGCTTCTCTTACCGGATTTAAGCGAATTGCAAAACAGCGGAGACTTTACGCAGTTAATGGTTTTACAGGAAGATGCAAAACTTATGCCGTTCGCTGAAGTCTGGGATGAATATTTAAAAAGGCAAAATGTTCGGCAGAAATGGTATAATGAAATTAAACAATACGAAAAAGAGATATTAAAGGTAAGAACATGAAAAATTTTTTAGATACAGACGCCTCCCGGATAATTCACAGCTTCGCGAGAATGTGCGCAGACGGCTGGCGGCAAAACTGGCACGAACGCAACGGAGGTAATTTAACTTACCGCATGACACAGGAAGAAACTAACCAATGCGTAAAATTTTTTAAACCGAGGCAATGGAATGAAATAGGCGTAAGCGATAAAGATCTTGCGGGCGAATATTTTATCACAACAGGAAGCGGAAAATATTTTCGTAATGCAGAACTTGACATTGCTGCAAACATCGGCGTTGTAGAAGTCAACGAAAAAGGCGATGCGTGGCGGCTGGTATGGGGGCTTGAAAACGCAAAACCGACAAGCGAGTTTCCAACTCATTTTATGAACCATGCTGTACGCAAAAAAATCACAAACGGAAAAAACAGGGTGATATACCACGCGCATCCTGCGAACATAATCGCCATGACATACATTCTGCCGTTAACCGCCAAAGACTTTACTCTTGCGCTGTGGCGAAGCGCGACAGAATGTCCGGTTGTTTTTCCGGAGGGAATCGGCGTTGTGCCGTGGTACGTTCCCGGTACTGCGGAGATTGCTCTTGCAACCTGTAAAGTAATGGAAGAATTCAGCGCGGCGGTTTGGGCGCATCATGGAGTGTTCTGCTCCGGCTCGGATTTTGACGAAACATTCGGTTTAATGCATACCATTGAAAAAACCGCAGAAATCTATATGAAAGTATTAAGTTCCAATACCGCTGTGCGGCAAACTATCAGCGATGATAATTTAATAGCAATCGCAAAAGCGTTTGGGGTAAAATTGAATGAAAATTTTGTATAATCTTTGTTAGGATATAGAATATTGCGCATTAAAATATTCGAAAAATAATAATTGAAATATTCGATTTAGAATGTATAATTAATATTATGGATAATATTGACAACATAACTCCTGCTGTATCATATGAATTAGGCAGCCGGTTTACATGGTTCAACCCCGATCAACCAAATCAAAAAGGCTGGTCGTTGGATGAAGATTTAAGAGCGAAAATTGCTGATGGAACAATAAAATATTTCATCATGGCTCTTGATGCCGAAACAGTCAGAACGGACGGCGGACTGGGCGGAATTGAAATAAGTTTTAATTCCCAGAACACCGGTTTTTGCATGGATCGTAAATCATTCCCCTGGAATTGGGATATGGTTACCCAAACAGGCGGTTATGCAAGTTATAACATACTATTTATCGGCGAACACGCGATATTGGATTCGGACATAATTCACATGAAATATGACATCACAACCCATCCGGACTACAGAGCTTTTAAAAAAGAAATGTCCAACGCCGATTGGGGAGAAATTTCCATTCAATACGGAATTGGAATACGCATACTTCCGTTTATTAACGCGTACTTGCAGGGTTAAATACTTATTGTACCCTAAGATGTTTGAGTTTCCTCAGCGTCATTTTTTTGTAATTCCATAAATATATGAAGCAGCTCCCGGTTATTTTTTATTCCTAATTTTCTGTATATGGAGTATGCGTGTTTTTTAACGGCAGAAAGCGTAATAAATAATTTTTCAGCTATTTCCGCGTAGGTAAGTCCGCTGTAAATTGCCAAAGCAACTTCATTTTCCCTTTTTGACAATGATGATAATCCTGTTTTACCTGTTTTAATCGTTTTGTCTAACAGATACTTTTTGCAATACACCAGCCCCGGTATTTGATACGATAATGTAAAAACCGCCCACCAAAGCGAAGATACATAAGAAACTTCAAACAAAAACAGCGAGAATGGGATAAACGCAACCATAAACGCGAGGAAAATAAGCACCGTTTTTTTTGTTATACTCTGTATAACCAATTTTAATGAATTTTTTTCATATTTTTTAGAATCGATAAATATCGGCAATAAAAATAAAATATAAAATATAATTCTTGATAAATATAAAAAGATAAATATATTATTAGCCATCAAAATATTATCAATAACCGCTTCTATTATTATTAATACAGGTATTAATATGTAATATTTTTTACTTACGCCGAATAAGAAATATCCGCATAGAGGCACAGTGATATACAATAATAATATGCCGTTAACAATTACAGGAATAATATTTTGTATGTCCAATACAAGCGATAACATAATTACTACCGTTAATAAAAATAAATTAATCAGCACAACCAAATAAAATAGCTCGATTTTATGTTTGTGTTTTGAATATATTATTGCAAATAACGCTATATGAACGAGACAAACGCTGTATACAATAATCCAAATTATCAGATTAACAGTATTCATCTGGATGATACCAATTCATGCAATTCCGATGATGATTCCAGTTTACCTTTCTCATCATAATTTACAGATTTAACCATACCTATCCCTTTTGCATACCATGTTGTGCCTTTGTTTACAATTTTAGGCGCAATCCACCCTGTTGTCACTGTCGTAGATGTCTGCGTTATTTTGTAGGCCTCGAATGTTCCCGCGGGAACAGTAACTGCTTCAATACCGGTACAGGTGATATCTGTTATTGCTACATCCGCGACAACTTCGCCGACAACCGGAACTTTAATTATCATTTTCATCCATGAATTATTAATTTTACTGCCAGCCGTCATATTGGACGGAATTAAAAGTTTATTCCCGCTGATGCTGTAGTTCATGTTTTTTGCGGCAAAAAAAGCGTCCATTGTGTTTTTAAGTTCGAATTCCACAACGCCGTCGGTGATTTTTACGCTGTATTCCCGTTCACCGGTTTTATCCGCGGGTTTTCGATTCCTGTCTAAAACCTGAATGGTATAAACGATTGTCATGTCATTATCAGCGCCTTTCACGTCTTTTACTTTCATGAGACTGTAACCTTCTACCCTTCCATGTGAATTAAGGTTAGCGGTAAGCTGCGTTGTTCCGACCTTTGTTGGAAAGAAAACATCATTTGAAAAAACAAAGGCAGTAACGATAAATAATAAAACTGAAACAAACATAATCTTTTTCATAAATCTTTTTTCCTTATATTAATTATTTTTTATAAGAACCCCGTCCCAGGGCTGCATACTATCATCACGCCATTTGTCTGTCACGGAAATTACAGGCGTTCCTCTTAAAAGATTGGCGTATTTCTTCGGAACTTTAACGGTGTTAGAAGAGAAATTCAGCGCAATTGTGTAGAGATCGTTTTCCATTTTGCGCTGATAAATCATGATGCTATCGTCGGCGTAAACAGGAATAAACTCCCCGCATATAAGGCATTTGCTTTGTTTGCGCGCGGCAATCATTTTTTTATAGAAATTTAAAACTGAATCCGGATCTTTTTTCTGCGCGGCATAATTTATTTGCTTATAGTTGCCATTAACGCCGAGCCAAGGGCTGCCTTTGGTAAAACCGGCGTTTTCACTGTCGTCCCATTGAACCGGCGTGCGGGCATTGTCGCGCGAAGTTGCTTTAATCCAGTCCCATCGCAAAAATTTGGGTATGCGGAATTTTTTCATCAGTCTATCCATGCTGCGGCTTTCTACATCATTCAGCTGATCAATGCTTGTAAAATCAAAATTGGTCATGCCGATTTCCTGACCCTGATAAACAAACGGCGTGCCGCGAAGCGTCATCTGAAACAACGAAATCATCTTCGCGCTTCTTTCCAGATATTTTTTATTTCTTTCCGCCGCGCCGAAATGAGATACTGTTCTCGGCTGATCGTGATTTTCAAGATACAAAGCGCACCAGTCAAGACCTTTCTGCCATTTTGTCATTACTTCAAGCAGTTTGCTTGCGCGGAATTTTTTAGGGATGTAACGCGAAATGCGGCGGTCGATTTCCAGATGATCAAAAAAGAAAAGCATGTTTAATTCTTTGCGGTTATCGTCGCAAAAAAGTTTCGCCTCTTCGAGATCGATAAAAACAGTTTCACCTACCGTAAAACAATCATATTTATCCAGCACATCGCGCCTGAGTTCCTTAAGCACCGCATGATTTCCCTCCTGCGATTTATAATGCTCAATCCCCTGAACCGCGATGGTTTTTTTCCCATCTTCAAGACTTGTTTTATAAATAATATTTATTACATCGCAGCGAAAACCTCCGGCTCCTTTTTCCAGCCAAAAGCGAAGGATTTTTTTAACTTCTTCAATTACTTTTGGATTCTTATAATTTAAATCTGGTTGTTTTTTATCAAACAAATGAAGATAATATTCGCCGCTTAAGGAATCGTACTCCCATGTATTTCCCATGAAAAAACCTCTCCAGTTATTCGGAGGAAGTTTTCGTCCGCGTTTGTCTTTCTTTCCGGGCTGCCAGATATAATAATTCCTGTACGGGCTTTTTGGATCTCTGCTTTTTTTAAACCACTCATGTTCATCGGATGTATGATTGATAACAAGATCCATTACTATCTTTATGCCGCGTTTTTCCGCTTCTGCGAAAAGTTTTTCCATGTCTGCCATCGTGCCGAATTTCGGATTTATATCGTAATAGTCGCTTATATCGTATCCATTATCCGCATCCGGAGATTTGTAAACAGGCGAAAGCCAGATGATGCCGGCGCCGAGAGCTTTTATCTCGTCCAGACGGGAAATAATGCCCGGAATGTCGCCGATACCGTCGTTATTCGAATCTTGAAAACTTCTTGGATAGATCTGATAAACAATATTATTTTTCCACCACATACAGCTCAATCCTTGTCTAAAAATTTTAATGACAATTCAAGGTTATTATAATATAATATATTAATATGCGAAATAATTCCATACGCAACCGCGTAACTTTTGGTTTAGGCACTGTCGGCAGGGACATGGTTTATGCCATTGTCAGCATGTTTTTAATTTTTTACCTTACAGATGTAATCAATTTGCCGACAAGCACCATGTGGTGGGTAGCGGCGATTATTCTTGCCGCCCGCATATTCGACGCTCTGACAGACCCTCTGATGGGCTTTATCGTAGATAATACAAACACGCGCTGGGGTAAGTTTAAACCCTGGCTGATAATAGGCGCGATTTCCTCTCCGATATTTACAATCCTGCTCTTTGCCGATCTTGGGCTTCAGGGAACCGGTTACATTGCCGCGTTTGCGGTAATATATTTTATGTGGGGAATTAGTTATACAACCCATGATATTTCTTTCTGGTCGATGCTTCCCGCCTTAACTGTTAATCAAAAAGAGAGAGAAAAAATCGGCTCCCTCGCGCGTATCTGCGCGAACGCGGGTTTATTTTTTGTCGTTGTCGGGATTGTGCCTATTACGAGCTTACTGGGAGAAAGGTTAGGCTCTAACCAGAGCGGCTATTTTGTTTTTTCAATTTTAATTTCGGTATTCATGGCGATGTGCCTTTGCATTACAATTTTCGGCGTAAAGGAAACAGGAATTGTCGTACAGAAAAAACAGAGCACTCCAATCCGCGAACTTCTACGCATTATCATTCAGAATGATCAGCTGTTTTTTACCGCAATTTCGCTTTCACTGTTTATGATTGGTTATATTACAACAACCAGTTTCGGCTTGTATTATTTTAAATACGCATACGGCGATGAAGGAATGTTTTCCATCTTCTCATTGATACTTGGCGTATCGCAGTTAACAGGTCTTGCGGTTTTTCCGTTGTTCAGTAAAAAGTTCGATCGTAAAACTCTCTATACCGCCGCCGTTATTTCGATGGTGGCGGGATACATCATTTTCTTCTTTGCTCCCGTTACTACGATGTTATTCATCGGCATCGCGGGCGTTTTAATTTTTTTCGGACAGGCATTCATTCAGCTTTTAATGACGATGTTCATTGCCGATACTGTCGATTACGGCCACTGGAAACTGAAAAAACGCAACGACAGCATAACTTTTTCGCTTCAGCCGCTGATTTACAAACTCGGCGGCGCGATCGGCACAGGAGTTGTTTCGGCTGTTATAATTGTTTCCGGCATTAAAGACGCAGGCTCCGCCACGGACGTAACGCCGCAGGGACTTTTAATGATGAAAACCGCAATGTTCATTTTCCCAATGCTGTGCTTTGTGGCAAGTTATATCATCTACAGAATGAAGTTTAAGATTGACGAAAAGTTTTACGCGCAAATACTTTCCGATTTACGGGATCGCGGAGAACTGGCAAAGGAAGAATCTTAAGATTGCTCCTGTTCGATAGCTCTTTCTCTTTTAATACTGCTCATCATCAGCCAAATGCCAAGCGCTGTTAACGCGGCGCCGGACAGCGTAAACCACCATGGTTGAAATTTCGCCGCTTCAAAAGTGACATTAAAACCTTCTATCGGAATTAAATCTCTGAATCTGACAACGAGGGTATATAATGTGTTGTTAAAGAAATGCAGAAAAACGCACAACAAAATTGATTTTGTTTCTATGCAAACCCACGCAAGCACGATCCCGAAAAGAAATCCGGTAAAAAATTGCCAGGGATTTAAATGAATTATACCGAAAAGAAGCGCGCTTATAATAATCGCCTTTCTTTTTGAATAATTGGCGGCAAATCCGTCCAGAATAAGCCCTCTAAAAAGAAATTCCTCCATGAACGCAGGCGCAATCCCGATATAAATAATTGCCATCGCAAGCGGCTTGTCGGCCATCATAGACGAAAAAATATTTTGAAAAAATTCAGGCATCGGAAGAACATAATTAAACAGATTATCAAGTTCCGATATTACAATAACCGAACCAACAGCCAGAACAACTGCGGAAACCCACAGATCCGCCGATACATTTTTGAATTTAAACACATCGTTAAAACTTTTTTTAGTTTTTCTGAATCCAATCCATATAATAAGTCCGAAAGAAAGCAGGTAAACCAGTAAATCACATATAACGGAAAGAAGAGATGAATCCGGGGAAAAAACATAATACATCAATAAGCCAAATACAATTGACATTCCAAGTTGAATGCCCAAAAATAAAAGACATAATAAAACCGCGTTTTTTATGGTTGGATAAATTTTCTTAACAGGTAATTCAGCCGGCGGTATTTCTTCTGCCGCTATTTCCGCTGTTGATGTTTCTAATGCCGGTGTTTCATCAATTCGCGCTTGTTCTTGTCCGTCAGACATATAGGCTATTTATCCTCCAGCTTTAAATCCGATATAAACGCCTAAACCGCTTCCCTGCCAGCTTTTCGCAAAGTCCTGGGAACGCATTTCCACGCCGATATCAAATTCAAAGTAACGGAAATTTAAAGCAATATCAAGGCTGTTTTTCCAAGTACGATCAAAGTAACCTATTCCAAGCGACGCGATAAAAAGATTTGCATGGTCATAACGCACTTTTATCCCCGCCTCCATGGAAGCTGGTTTTTCATAAAGAGGACTTATCGAAAATCCAAGCGTTGGAATAAAACTGATAGGGATTGCGTCAAATGGTTTCCAATCCGCCCATGCAAGCATTTTAAAAGGACGCAGAACAAATTTATTTATAGAGCCGTAAACAGGTTCGTTAATGGTAAGAAAATTACTGAAATCTTCAATCTCTGATAATGGAGTGCCGTCGCCTATTTGACCTGATATATTAATATAATTTTTCATTTGAGACGGAATTAAAGGAATATTAATAAAATCCACACCGACAATAAAGTCAAGAAATTTATATTTTTCTTTTAAACCAAGAACTTCCGCAAGAGGATATTCAGCCCCTAAATGGATATCAATTCCCGGAGACGCTGTAAGTTTGAAAGATGAGTCATCTTCCATTTGGAATCCGGTATGCACTAATAAATTATATTGAAGTTCAATTGCCGAAGACTCCAACGCATTGCTGAATGAGTAAAAAATATTAGGATCGCCTTCTAAATATATAACAGGATAGTAAAGAGACGGATTAATTTTTATCTTAAAATTATATTTTTTAAAAAATCCGGAAAATTTCGCTTCCGCGAACGCCGCTCCGCCGGCAAACGAACTGTCATTTCCCGCTTCGCTTAATGTAAGCAGGTTTCCGGAAAGATTAATAATTCCAACAGCGTCAACGCCGAGAGATAATCCAAAGCCCCATTGATCATCTTTGTTATAAGTGAAATAAAGAGGAACAAAACCAAGATCGGCATTGATTCTCAAACCGCCGGAAAAATCACCGAGATCGATAACCAGTTTTTCCTTAAATATATCGCTTGATATAAAATGGTCATTGGACAACCCCGCTCTTGTTTGTAAAAAACCAATTTCTAAAAAACGATCTTTTATACGAAACGGTTCTTTTTCATTCTCTGATACATCCTGTTCAGATATATTTTCTTCGTTATCCGCGAATACATTCAAAGGTAAAACAATCTGTAATAAGATGAGAAGTATTATAATTTTATTCATTTTATTCTCCGCTTAAATCTAATAAATAACTGATATTGGCTTGCAGAGTAATTGTTGTTATGCAAAAATCTCTAAGTATCTCTATGCTCATGTCTCTCGGAAACCCTAAGCTGATTACCGGATTTAAATTGTTTCCCACGCCTCTGATTTTTTCCATATCAGCGGCGCTGATGGAAAAATCTAAAGAATTTGAAGTTAACGGATTCATAATCTCAATTCTTGTACCGGGCTGACGGATTATTAACGATGTTCCATTAAAAGGATTAGCGGGCGTCATTCCCGCTGAAACCGAAAGACTTTCCAGCACATCGGTAAAAACAACGATATAATCCCCTGCGTCCGCTAAAAAATCATCAGGTAAAGGCAAAACAAATTCTGATCCTGCCGAAGCATTAAGTTTAAGCGGAAGTTTAATGACAACATCTGCGGAGATGCTCAATTCATCGCTTAATTTATAAGGCGCAATCGTTATTCTTGGCTGAATAGATACTTCCAGCTTGACGCTAATATCTTTTTTCGCATTTAATAATTTTGCGAAATTAATTATTTCAATGCCGCCGTCCGGTAGCTTATTATCATTATACTCATTATTAGCTAAATCAATTATATCGCCTTCCGACAGTTCTAATTTAGTTGGTAAGAATTCAAGCGCAGCGGGTATTGAGAGGGTGCTCAGCGGATTTTCGGGATTAACTTCTATTCCGTCTTCATCTACTTCAATAAATTCCATGAACACATATAAATCTTCAATAAAAGGATCATTGGATTTAAAATAAATTTTAGCTTCTATGCCTGCGGGATCGAATTTAAGATTTCCTAAAATCTCGCCTATATTTGAAAGAGGCAGAATAATAGGATCCATTCCGAGCTCATTAAGATCAAACAGAAACTGAGGTGTTAAAAACCACATTCCTCCCGTATTCTTCAGCAGACTGACCACAAATTCATCCAACACATCTTCGAGTTTAAAAACCGCCTCTACCGCGTTCAAATGAATTAAAAAAGTTTGAATATCGTCTGCGGTATAATCTAAAATACTAATGTCCATACCGTCGCCCAATGCTTCGCCAATCATGTCCAGAAGCATTTCATTCACATTCAAACCGGCAGAATACTTTAACGCAGGTAAGGCGCTCCTTACTTCCACCTCTTTGGGAATTGTGCAGGAATAAGTTTGGAAGATAAAAATCAATATTATAAAAAAACGAGCTTTACGCATAAAAACCTCCATAAGAAAGACGCTTGTTTTTAAAAGCCATTGGGTATATTACGCAATATACAGGCGCATATGGCTAACATTATCACAAAATCGCAGTAGCGTAAAGACACTGTTCTAAAATCAATAGGAGCTATTAGACTAGGTTATGGGGCTTCAACAGATATTTATGACAAATTTAAGAAAACGCCGTAAGCAATTAGAATATACTCAGGAAAAATTAGCGGAATTGTGCAATACAGACCCATGTTATATCAGGCAGATTGAGATTGGCAGAAGATTCCCTTCATTGCAATATATTGAAAGAATCGCAAAAGCTCTTCATATCGAACCATATCGGTTGTTTTATGAAGAAACAAATCCGGAAAACAACGAATTAATAAATATGTCCGCGGATAAAAAAGAGAAAATTAAAGCTATGCTCATTTATAATGTCAATCAAATATGCGCAGTAATTGACGAACAATATTAATAATATATTTTTACACATTAAACTCGGAATAATTTTTTAGAAATTTCCATTCTATTTCGTTTTTATCATGAAGCGGATTCCAAACCTGCGCGAAAAACGGATCGACTTTTGCTCTTTCTGGGTAATTCCAGCTTTCACGCTCGCACACAGGACACCAATGTCCGCCCTCTAGCACAAGACGCGGACTTGCATCAAACTCGTGTCCGAAGGCGCAGCGAAATTTTAATTTTTCTGTCCAGTTACCGGTTGTCATATTGTCCGATAAACATTCGCCGCCCCGGAATTTCGCCGCTTCTTTTACATCATGAAGATTTAGTTCCGCCTCCGGTTTACTTTCATCGTATCCATGATTGATATGCGCAACTGTACCGTAATCAGAAAAAGGAATAAATTTATCCATCGAAGGAATTGCCGAATACGCTTCTTTTGAACTCCAGAAAACATTGATACGATCTTCAATATTTTCTTCGATAAAGCGCATTGTGCCGTTTTCTGTTTTTGTTAATTTATGAAAACGCTTTTTAATAATACCGCCCATCATTTTTTGTCCGCCGGGAAGCTTTGTAATTATTCTTGCCATTACCGCAATGCCGCCGAGTTTTTTAAGATATGCTTCATAAAAATAATCCATGCTGTCGTTTCGGAAACAAAGAATATCGTTAAGTTTATCGGAATCAAGATAATACTGCCCGTGAAAATTGCGGGTGGCGCTCCATTTGGAATCCATCACATAGGAAAGATTTGTAATGCCGATTTCTTTAAAAAGTTTTTTATATAAATTATAAGCGCTTATGCGGCAGCTCTCCCCGCCGCCGATATTAAAAATATGCCCCCAAAAATTATTACCTAAAGATCCATTACGTTCTTTGCGGCATAGATTTCTCAGCATAACTGCTGAATCGCGATCGGAAGCGTACTCTAAAACATTATCAAGCCCCTGATGAAACATAATCGCGTCTTCAATATCCGCCATAACAGGCCCGATAATTCCAGTCTGCCGCAAACTAACCCACTGTACCCCCGATTCAATCAAATGCCGCTCTGCCGCTGTTTTACTTACGGCATAATAATCAAATACTGCCGGTTTAATCGGATCGCCCACCCGGCCCCAATGAATAGGCGGCATACGCTCGCCCGTTTCAGCAACAGTGCCGATGAACACAATATGGGTTTTATCAATCTGATTTAATTCTTTAACAGCTTTGACAATATTTACAGTTGATCCGACATTTATCCGCATTGTTAATTCCGGCTGATAATCCGCCTTTGGAGACACAAGGCCGCCGAGATGAAGTACAATATCCGCATTTTGAACACAGGTTTTTACATCGTTATAATTAGTTAAGTCTCCCCACACAATTGTTAAACCTGCGGTGCCGGAGAATGATTTAAGTTTTTTCTTATTTTCTTCAGACGGGCGAGCAAGTATAACAAGTTCAATTTCATCTTTGTCTTCCAGCAGGGCTTTTAAACTCGGAAAACCCATCGCGCCGGTGACGCCGCTTAGGAATATACGCTGCTTTGGCATAGTTCCCTCCCGTGTCCATAATATAATGATATAGCAGCAGAAACAAGGGCGAAAAAAGGTGTCAGTCACCTACGCTACTAATAGCGTATAAAAAATTTTTAGCCGCACCATATATAGCGTAGGTGACTGACCCGTCCGTCCGCGTGAGCGGACTATAAATCCTTTCCTTAAAAAAGCCAAGCTGAAGGCTTGACACCTTTTTTTACTTTTTTTATTCTCGGTCAAGCTTTTCGGCACCTTCGCGCCATATATAGCTATGAAAAATTTATTTTTTTTCGCTGCCGCCCTGTTGTGCGCCGCGGCAAGCCACGCCGACGATTTCGGCTGGAGTTTCCTATGGACCGGTTCCTGGGCGGAAAACACCCAGGAAATAACTGAAGACCCTATGCTTGCAGGCATGTTTAATAACCGGGCGGAAATAAAACTGCATTATTATCCGCCGGGTTTAACTCTCAGAGGACAGGTGCTTGATAAAAGAGCGTTCGATTTTTCGCTTGACCCTCCGTTGGGAGATCCGGAAAAAGAGGCAACAAATTTTACAGGAGGCCTTTACCATAAACCCACGGGTTCAAGGTTATTGTACGGCGTTATTGATGAATGGGGGCTTGCGGCAAGAATACGCAATCCATGGATTCGATCTCCTCCGTACGCTGAAAATCATAAGCCGATAATGGCAGATTCAAAAACAACTGTTTCAAGCACTAAAGAAGATGAAGCCTATCTGTACTTGTCTACGCCGGTATTTAATTTTAACTCTAACATGAAGCTTAGAGGATTTATCTGCGCCCAGACAGAAATTGAATATTTTTCACCTGCTCTTTCCGGAGGGGTGGATTTTTCTTTTGGAGAAAAAAAGAGAGGAAATCTGCCGTATAATTTGCTGCTTGAGGCGTTCTATACAGAGAAAACGCTTTCGCAGTCAAAGCAAAGTTCGTGGTTTTCGGAATCTCCTGCTCTGCCTGAAAGAGATTTTTACATTTATGCCGTCGCTCTTCTTTTTACAAGCCCGGATATTTCTATTAGCTCGGATTTTGCCGTTTCTGAAACATTCGCTGCGGGCACAGATATCTACGCCAATTTGGGCGTGTCTTATTCGCCGGTTCTGCCGTTTGGGCAAAAAGAACGGCCTCTCTTAATTTCGCTGGCGGCGGACGGAGCGGGGAAGCAGTTTGTTTATAGAGACGGATTAGATCATGGAGAAGGATTCAGAAGTGCGGCTAAAATTGAATGGAAGGGAAAGCACAGTTCTTTGCTGAGGTTAAACGCGGTTTTACGCAGCCCGGGTTTCGGCGAAGATTTTAACCGCGGTTCCGCAGGGTTTTACTGGCGGCTCCCGGCATCCGCGGCTAACAGGAGCAGCGCCGTCCGGCTGACTAGAATATCTCTTGGAGCAGACAGAAATTCGGCCAATCCGTCAAAGACAAAAAACGGATTTTCGGGCGGTATCGGGGTATCTCTTAACATGGCGAAAATAGGCATAAAAAGTCCGTTAAATTTGAATTTTTCAGCTTCAATTGATGGAATTTCCGATTTAAATGCCGAAAATAAGTCATGGGATTGGGAAAATATCGGGCTGGATTGTGACATTTACTGGTCTTTGCGGCGATTTCAATTGAGATCCAAAGTTGGTGTGACATTCTATGCGGAAAAAGAAGAAAAATGGGACTTATCATTAAGCGGTACTATACGTTTCAAGTACGGAAGGCTGAGTTTAAAGGCAGCTTCTCCCGATTTTCCGGATAAATGGAATTGGACTGTTTCGTGGAGAGTAGAAAAAAGTGAATAAAATGGCTTCATTTTACGATAATTATATTGTATCTTTATAGTATATATGGTATATAACATATTAGGAAGAAGGAGGAGTTATGCCTGCAGGTGTTACAATTATGATCGTTGATGACTCGCGTATTATGAGAAACACGGTAAAAGGTGTATTCTCGGGGGTAGAATCCGCCTGTAACTTTATTGAAGCAAAAGACGGGGAAGAAGCTTTAGCTTTACTAGAAACCCAAACCGTCGATCTGATACTGCTTGACTGGAATATGCCAAGATTATCCGGAATTGACTTCTTAAAGCAGATCAGGGCGATGGATCAGTATAAGGACTTACCCATTATCATGGTAACCAGTGAGGCTGCAAAGTTTAACGTCATCGAAGCGTTAAAACACGGCGCCACTGATTATATCACCAAACCAATTAAACTTGATTTATTCAAGCAGAAATTGGCAAAACTACGCTTATTCAGGATGTAAAGATGACAGTAGAATTGCAAAACTATGTAGAGCCGTTTGTAGAAGTAACGGTCAACACTTTTAAGGAATTTGTAGGCGTTGAAGTAAGCCCGAGGCATCCGCACTTTTTAGATCCGGATAAAGCTTTCGAATGGGACATTTCGGCGGTTATCGGTCTTTCCGGCGCGGTTAAGGGAGCTGTTATTGTTTCCATGAAGAGCGACCTTGCTATTAAATTAACCGATTTGCTTACAGGCGCGGAACATTCGGAAATTGACGCCGACGTTATCGACGCTATCGGTGAGATAAACAACATTATCGCCGGAAACATCAAACCAAAAGTTCCGAACGGGGACAGAATTGTAATATCTATTCCTACAATTATTAAGGGAAAAGAACATTCAATCGCATGGCCCAGCAAGCAAACGCGCATTCTGTGCATTCCGCACAAAGCGTTTGAAAACGATATCTTTCATTTAATGGTGGCAATTGAACTTGACCCTGAAGTCTAAACAGGAGAGGA